>JARGFU010000022.1 GCA_029210625.1 Deltaproteobacteria bacterium
GGGGGCGCGGGCCGGGGGGCGACCGCCGCGGGCGGGTGCGCCGCGGCGGGCGGCGGCGGCTGGGTGGAGCCGGCGCCCGGCTGGTCGACGACCCCGGGCTGCCAGGACTTGCTGCCGTACTGGGCGATGGTCTCGTCGTAGGCCCCCGAGATGAGGCTGCGCAGCATGTCCTTGTGCTGCTCCTCCATCATCGTGCGGACCGCGGACTCGAGGTTGTCGGCGTGGACGATGTCGGCGTAGCTCGACTTCTTCGACGCGAGGATGTTACCGCCCACGAAGAGGTGGGTGATGATGTGCGGGTTGTCGACGCCGCTGTCCTCGGTCTGGACGTGGAAGATCTGGCCCTTGTGCTTGATGTTGTGGTTGAAGCCCGTGACCATCTTCTTGCTGGTTGCCATCGTGCGCCGACCTCTTCCTAACCGATGACGACCCGATCGCGGGCGACAGGCGCGGCGGCCTCGACGCTGTCTCCCCCGGCCGACTGGGCTTCACGCAGGGCCAGGGTCGCGTCCTTGATGAGCGAGGCGAAGGAGACCTTTCCCCTCCCCTCGAAGGCGGAGATGCCCACCGAGGCGGTCAGCCGCGCGCGCTCCCCGGACTCGAGGTCCAGCGAGGCGCCCCGGATGGCCTCCCGCAGGCGGCCGCCGACGATCAGCGCGCCGTCGCGGGCGGTGTGGGGCATGAAGACGAGGATCCGATCCTCGGCGTAGAGCACCGGCAGATCGATGTCCCGGACGACCCGGGTCACGGTGGCCAGGGTGGCGCCCACCGCCCGGGAGCGGTCGGTGACGCTCCAGTCCCGGGAGAGCACCTGGAAGTCGTCCAGGGCCACCAGGGCCAGGCTGATGGGGTAGGCGTAGCGGCGGGAGCGCTTCACCTCCATCAGGAGCAGGCGCTTGAAGAACTCGAAGTCGTAGACCGGGTTGGGGTCTTTCTTGCCGGCCGGGCCCTCGGCGGCCGGGGCCTCGGCCGCCGGCGCGCCCTCCTCCCCTGCCTTGCGGCGCGCCAGCTCGCTGTCGAGGCGCTCCTCGAGGTTCCTGATCTGCTGGAGCAGGTCCCCGATCCGCAGCAGATCGCGGGCGGTGGCCACCACCGTGTCCTTCTTCAGGGGGCCCAGGAGATAGGAGTCCGCGCCGGCCGCCATGCAGCGATCGGCGGCGCCGTCGGTGCCGGGATCGTAGAGGAGCAGGACGGGCAGCTCGGCCGAGACCTCGGCCTTGAGGCGGGAGGCGATGGCCTCGTGGGAGACGTCGCTCGCGCCCAGGATCACCAGCCGATGCTCGCTGGCCCGCTCCACCGCCCGATCGAGGTCGTGGAGCACCTCGACCATGCAATTCGCCTCCGAGAGGAAGCCCTCGAGGGCACCGGTCACCGCCTTTCGCGGGTCGGCCACCAGGACGCTCCCCGAGACGTAGGGATCCTGGCCATTCTCGTCCATTGGCATGCCGGCGATTCTACACGGAAGTCGGCAGCCGACTCCATTGACCTTGGGCTTTGTGGGGACGTAACTTCCGCCCATGCGAGCGGCGGCTTTCATCGGAATCGGACTCCAGGAAGACCACATCGGAGAGCGCCCGGCCCTCCCCCTAGAGGGCGCCGGCAAGGTGCGGGACGCGGCCAGGCGGCTGGTCTCCCACGCCCGGGGCAAGGGACTGCCCCTCCTCGTCACCGCGGACACCCACGCGGACGACGACGTGATCTTCGAGTCCTTCCCCCACCACTGCGTGCCGGGCACCTCCGGCCACGCCCTCTGGTCCGAGCTCGAGCTCGGTGAGCCGACGCGCGTCCGGAGCGAGGATCCGGCGCCCTCGCTCGACGGCGCCACGGCGGTCGTCATCGAGAGCTCGGATCACCGCAGGGGCCTCTTCCAGAACCTCCACGCGGACACGGTGGTGGCGCAGCTCGACGCCGAGCTCTACGTCGTCTTCGGCGGCCCGGTGGAGGCCGACCTGCGCGGCGCCGTCATGGGCCTGCTGGCCCGGGGCAAGAAGGTGGCGGTGGTCTCGGACGCCCTGGCCTTCCTCGACGGCGAGCGGGCCTCCTCCCACCTGGCGGCGATGTCCGCCTCCGGCGCGGGCTTCCTGACGACGGACGGGGCCCTGAAGTTGTGATGAAGCTGGGCCTCGCCCAGATCAACACGACGGTCGGCGACTTCGAGGGCAACGCCCGCCTGGTGCGCGAGGCCTGCGAGGTTGCGCGGGCGCAGGGCGCGCAGCTGGTCGTCTTCCCGGAGATGGCGATCTGCGGCTACCCGGCCGGCGATCACCTCGACGACCCCGCCTTCCTCGACGCCGCGGAGGCCACCCTGCGCGAGCTGGCCCGGCCGGCCCTGTGGAACGAGGGCCTCACCCTGGCCGTCGGCTTCCCCGAGCGCCACCCGGGCCCGGGGATGGGCGTCTACAACGCCGCGGCGATCCTCGCCGGGGGCAAGGTGCAGGCGATCGCCCGCAAGGGGCTCCTGCCCGACTACGAGGTCTTCGACGAGCAGCGCTGGTTCGATCCCTACCCCGAGGTCACGGTGGTGGAGATCGGGGGCCGCAAGGTGGGCGTCACCATCTGCGAGGACGCCTGGAACGACGAGACCTTCCACGAGCGCCGCTTCCACCCGCGGGATCCGGTGGCGGAGGTGGCCGCCCGGGGCGCCGAGCTCGTCCTCAACCTGGCCGCCTCGCCCTACCACCGCGGCAAGCCCGCCTTCCGGGGAGAGATGTTCGAGCACGCCGCCCGGCGGCACGGCGCGCCGGTGGTGTCGGTGAACCTCGTCGGCGCGACGGATCATCTGCTCTTCGACGGCAGCTCGGTGGTCTGCGACGGCAAGGGGACGATCCTGCGCCTGCCCGCCTTCGAGAGCTGCGTGCGGGTGGTGGACCTCGACGACCTGCCGGCCGCGGCGGTGGCGCACCCCGCCGAGGTGCTGCCCTGGCCGGAGGAGGTCCGCCGGGCGCTGGTGATGGGCATCCGGGACTACTTCCAGAAGTCCGGCTTCTCGGCTGGCCTCCTCGGCCTCTCGGGCGGCATGGACTCGGCCCTGGTGGCCGCGCTGGCGGCCGAGGCCCTGGGCAACGAGAAGGTCCACGCCCTGCGCCTGCCCTCGCGCTACACCAGCGACGCCTCCAACGACGACGCGGCCCTCGAGGCCGAGCGCCTGGGGATCCGCCTCTCCACCCTGCCCATCGAGGGGCCCTTCGCGGCCCTGATGGGGGCCCTCGGGCCGGTGCTGGCGCCGGGCCGGAGCCCCGGGCTCATGGAGGAGAACCTCCAGGCCAGGATCCGCGGCAACCTCCTGATGGCCCTCTCCAACGAGAGCGGCGCCCTCCTCTTCGCCACCGGCAACAAGTCCGAGCTGGCGGTGGGCTACGCCACCCTCTACGGCGATCTCTGCGGCGCCCTCGCTCCCCTGGCCGATCTCACCAAGACCCGGGTCTACGAGGTCGGGCGGGCCGTGAACGCCGCCGCGGGCCGGGAGGTGATCCCCGAGGCGGTCTTCCAGAAGGCCCCCTCGGCCGAGCTGCGGCCCGACCAGACCGATCAGGACAGCCTGCCCGAGTACGCCGTGCTCGACGCGATCCTCGAGGCCCACGTCGAGCGCCGCGAGACCCTCGAGGAGATCGTCGCCTCCGGCCAGGACGAGGCCACCGTGAAGCGGGTGCTGCAGCTGATCGCCCGCGCCGAGTACAAGCGCTGGCAGACGCCGCCCATCCTCAAGGTGAGCCCGCGCTGCTTCTCGGGCGGCTGGCGGATGCCGCTCGCGGCGCGCTATCGGCCGTGGGTGCTGGATCGGTAGAGCGGTGCAGCAAGCGTGGGCTGGTTGCTGCTGGCTATGCGCTACGAGCTGTGAGCTGCGAGCAACGAGGTCCACGGGCCTGGCCCCGGATCCCAGGGGTCATAGCTCGTAGCTCATAGCTCACAGCATCAAACGGTGAGCAGCTCTTCATCCTTGTGCTTCACGATCTCGTCGATGCGGGTGGTGCCCGCGTCGGTGATCTTCTGGATCTTCTCCAGCGCCCGCTTGGAGTCGTCCTCGGAGACCTCACCGTCCTTCTGGAGCGCCTCGATCATGTCCTTGGCGTCGCGGCGGGCGTTGCGCACGGTGACCTTGTGCTCCTCGCCCTTGTGCTTCACCTGCTTGACCATGTCCTTGCGGCGCTCCTCGGTGAGCGCGGGGATGGGCAGGCGGATCAGCTCACCGTCGTTCTGCGGGTTGATCCCCAGGTCGCTCTCCTGGATCGCCTTCTCGATCAGCTTCAGCTGGGACCGGTCCCAGGGCTTGATCGTGATCAGGCGAGCGTCGGGGACCGCCAGGGTCGCCAGGCCGTTCAGCGCGGTCGACTGCCCGTAGTAGTCGACGCGAATGCCGTCGAGCATCGAGAGGTTCGCCCGGCCCGTGCGCATCCGCGAGAGCTCCCGCTTCAGCGCGTCCACCGTCTCGTCGATCCTCAGCTGGAACTCCTCGAGAACCTCGTCGATCATTTCTGGTCCCTCCTGGTCTACTGGCGCTCTTCGCCGCCCACGATGGTCCCCACTGTCTCACCGCAGACGACCCGGCGCACGTTGCCCGGCACGTTGAGGTCGAAGACCACGATGGGGAGGCCGTTGTCCTTGCACAGGGAGATGGCGGTCGAGTCCATCACCCGCAGATCGCGCTTGAGGACCTCCATGTAGGAGAGCCGGTCGAAGCGCTTCGCCTCCGGGTTCTTCTCGGGATCCGAGTCGTAGATCCCGTCCACCCGGGTCGCCTTGAGGATCACCTCTGCGTGCATCTCCATGGCCCGGAGGGCCGCGGCGGTGTCCGTGGTGAAGTAGGGGTTGCCGGTGCCCGCCGCGAAGATCACGGCCCGCCCCTTCTCCAGGTGGCGGATCGCCCGCCGCCGGATGTAGGGCTCGGCGATCTCCTTCATCTCGATCGCGGTCTGCAGGCGGGAGAAGACGCCGGCCTTCTCCAGGGCATCCTGCAGGGCCAGGGCGTTGATCACCGTGGCCATCATGCCCATGTAGTCCGCGGTCGCCCGATCCATCCCCTCGGTGCTGCCCTTCACCCCGCGGAAGATGTTGCCGCCGCCGATGACGAGGCCCATCTGGACGCCGAGGTCGGCGACAGCCTTCACCTCCCCGGCGATCCGATCCAGGGTGGGCGGTGAGATCCCATACTCTCCGGAACCCATGAGGGCCTCGCCGGAGAGCTTCAGGAGAATCCGCTTGTAGCGCGGCGTGCTCGACATGGCGGGGGATTTACCCCCCGCCCTTCGTCAGGGTCAAGCAGTGCCGGCGGTCTTGGCGACCTCGGCCGCGAAGTCCTCGACCTTCTTCTCGAGGCCCTCGCCGAGCTCGTAGCGCACGAAGCGGCGAACGGAGATGTTCTCGCCGATGGTGGCGATCGCCTCGGTGACGATGTCGCCGACGGTCTTCTCGGTGTCCTTCACGAAGGGCTGATCCAGGAGGCAGCTCTCCTTGATGAACTTCTCGACCTTGCCGTCGACGATCTTGTCGATGATCTTCTCGGGCTTGCCCTCCTCGAGGGCCTGGGCCTTGTAGATCTCGCGCTCCTTCTCGATCTTCGCCTGGTCCAGCTCCTCGCGCCGCACGGCCGCCGGGTTCGTCGCGGCGATGTGCATGGCGATGTCCTTCACCAGGGCCTGGAACTGCTCGTTCCGGGCGGTGAAGTCGGTCTCGCTGTTGACCTCGATCAGCACGCCGATCTTGCCGCCGGCGTGGATGTAGGCGTGGACCACGCCCTCGCTGGCGATGCGGGCCGCCTTGCCGGCCGCCTTGGCGATGCCCTTCTGGCGCAGCCAGTCCACCGCCTTCTCGACGTCGCCCTCGTTCTCCGTCAGGGCCTTCTTGCAGTCCATCATGCCGGCGCCGGTGCGCTGACGCAGGTCCTTCACCATGGCAGCAGAAATGCTCATCTTGATTGCCTCTCGTAGCTCTTGATGCTCGATAGAAATGGAGCCTGACCCGAGAGCCGGGTCAGGCCAAAGGGATGCGGGTTGGGCAGGCGGCCAGGCCGCCAGGGCCCTAGGCCTCGGCGGTGGGGGCCGCCTCGGAAGCCTCGACCGGCGCCTCCTCGGTGGACGCCTCCTCGGCGGCGGGCTCGGCCTCGGCCTCGCTGGTCACGGCGCGCCGGACCACCTCGACCTCGGGGCCGCCAGGGATCTTGCCGCGGCGCGGACGCTCGGTGGGGGCGTCCCTCTCGGGCTTCTCCTCGCGCGGCCGGCTGGCCAGGAACTCCTGGTACCTGGCGCCACCCTCGACGCAGGCGTCGGCGATCTTGCCGGCGAAGAGCTTGATGGCGCGGATGGCGTCATCGTTGCCGGGCACGACGAAGTCGATCTCCTCGGGGTCGCAGTTCGTGTCGACCACGGCGACCACGGTGATGCCGAGCTTGTTGGCCTCGCGCACCGCGATCTGCTCGCGAGCGGGATCGATGACGAAGAGCACCGCCGGGAGGCGGGTCATGTCCTTGATGCCACCGAGGTTGCGCTCGAGCTTCTCGCGCTCACGCTCGAGCTTGATGACCTCCTTCTTGGGGAGACGCTCGAAGGAGCCGTCGGTCGCCATCTTCTCGAGGCTCTTGAGCCGATCGATGGAGCCCTTCACGGTCTTGAAGTTGGTGAGGGTGCCGCCGAGCCAGCGGTTGGTCACGAAGTACTGCCCGCTGCGGCGCGCCTCCTCGGCGATGATCTCCTGGGCCTGCTTCTTCGTGCCGACGAAGAGCACGGAGCCGCCCTGACCGGCCTGCTTCACGACGAACTCGAAGGCGTCGCGGAAGAGCTTCACGGTCTTCTGGAGGTTGATGATGTAGATGCCGTTGCGCTCCCCGAAGATGTACGGCTTCATCTTGGGGTTCCAACGCTGGGTCTGGTGACCGAAGTGGACTCCGGCCTCCAGGAGCTGCTTCATGGTGACGGGCTGCGTCTCGGACATGGCGGGTGAACTCCTAGGTTCGATTGGTTGTGCCTCCGGCCCCGTCATCTGGAGGGACCCTCGCAACCGCTCTCGGGACGACCGATCGCGGCACCGTGCGAGGACTCCATCGGGGGCCGTGTGAATTCCCCCTCCGTAAAGAGGGGCCGACGTGTATAACACCCGGCCATGGGTGCCGCAACGCCACATCGCCCCCTCCGGGGCCCGATTCTCCTGGCCGCCCTCGCCGGCGCCCTCCTCGTCCCCCCGGCCGCCCTGGCCGAGGAGGGCGAGCTCCCCGACGACCGCCAGGCCCTCGAGGCCCCCGGGGAAAAGGCCACGGATTCCGCGGGCTTCGAGCTCCCGCCGCCCCCGGGGGAGGGGGATCCGGCCGCGGAGCCGGCCGTGGACCCGATGATCGGCTGGGAGAGCGACGACCCCCGGATCGCCCGGCGGGAGAAGCGGATGCTGACCGCGGGCTCGGCCTACGGCTTCGCCGGGGCCTTCGCCGGCTTCGCCGTCTGGACCCTGATCACCAGCAGCACCTTCACCGACGAGCGGCCCCGCCGCGACTGGCGGACGGCCTCCCTGGTCTTCGCCGGCCTCTCGGCCGTGGGCCTGACGGTGGGGACGATCGCCTGGGCGACGGCGCCGAGCCCGCCGAAGACGATGCCGGAGGGGGCCTCCCTGAGCCTGATCGTGGCGCCCAACGGTGCGAAGCTCCGCCTCCGGTTCTTCTGATCTGACCAGAGGAAAACCCGTGTACGTGCACGTGCACGTGGACGGCCGGATCAGCTGCGGTAGTCGGCGTTGATCCGCACGTAATCCGCGGAGAAATCACACGTCCATAACGTGCGACGTCCAGGCCCCTCCCCGACGACGAGGCGGATGCCGTAGCGCTTCTTGCGCATGGTGCGGGAGGCCCTCTTCTCGGCGGCCTTCCCCTGCCACTCCCCCGCCCGGAGGATGGCGGTCTCGCCGACCAGGAGGTCGAAGCGCGCGGGGTCGACCCTCACCCCCGCGGTGGCGGCGGCCGAGACGATCCGCCCCCAGTTGGGGTCCTGGCCGTGGAGGGCCGTCTTCACCAGGGGGCTGTTGGCGATCCGGCGCGCGATGGCGTCGGCGGCCCGATCGCTCGCGGCGCCTTCGACCTCGACGGCGACCAGGTGATGGGCACCCTCCCCGTCCTCGACGATCTGGCGGGCGAGGCTGCCCATGACCTCGGCGAGCGCCCCGGCGAGGGCCGAGCGCGAGGGGCGGCGCCGGGCCTGGCCGGAGGCCAGGAGGAAGACCGAGTCGTTGGTCGAGGGCTCCCCGTCGACGGTGATCGCGTTGAAGGAGTCCTCCACCGCCTCCCGGCCCAGCTCCCGCAACAGCTGCGGCTCGACCGGGGCGTCGGTGCAGACGAAGGCGAGCATGGTCGCCAGCTCGGGCATGATCATCCCCGAGCCCTTGGCGAAGCCCAGCACCCGCGCGCCGCCCGGCAGCGCGGCCTCGGCCCGCTTGATGCGGGTGTCCGTGGTGAGGATGGCCTCGGCGAAGGCCTTCGCCCCTCCGGCGGCCAGGCCGGCCACCAGGGGATCCCAGGCCGCGTCGAGCACCGCCATGGGAAGGGGCGCACCGATGACGCCGGTCGAGGCGACGAGGACCTCTCCCTCACGGACGCCGAGGCGGCGAGCGACCTCCCGCCCCATGGTCCTCGCGTCGGCCTCACCCCGCTCGCCGGTACAGGCGTTGGCGTTGCCGCTGTTCACGACGATGGCCCGGGCCCGACCCTTCTTCAGGCGCCGACGGCAGAGGAGGACCGGCGCCGCCGCGGCGCGCGAGGTGGTGAAGAAGCCTGCCGCGCTCGTGCCCTCGGCGGCCTCGATCAGGCCGAGGTCCCGCGCGCCACGCCGCTTCAGGCCCGCGGCCAGGCCGGCGAAGCGAAACCCCGGAAGCCCGCGCCCCCGCTGGCCCCGGCTCACGCCGCGTCCTTGAGCATGCAGCACTTCTTGTACTTCTTGCCGCTGCCGCAGGGGCAGGGGTCGTTGCGGCCGACCTTCGGGCCGGTGCGGACGCGCTGCCGGGGCTTCTCGGCCTCGGCCTCGCCGCCATGGCTCTCGACGGTCTTCTGCTTCTGCTGCCGCGCCGCGTACTTCCGCTCGATGGCCGCGGTGTCCTCGGTGGGCGTCGGCTGGATCCGCATCAGGGTCGAGACGGTGCTCGAGCGGATGCGCCAGATCATCGCCGAGAAGAGGGCGTAGCCCTCCTTGGCGTACTCCTTCTTGGGGTCGCGCTGGCCGTAGCCCTGCAAGACGATGCCCTGGCGCAGGTGGTCCATGGTCAGCAGGTGGTCCTTCCACTGCTGGTCGATGGTCTGCAGCCAGATGTACTGCTCGAGCTTGCGCACGCTCTCGAGGGAGGCGGCGCCGCCGGAGGTGAGGATCTTCTCCTTGTCCTCGTAGCCCTTCTCCACGACCTTCCAGATCTGCTCCTGGAGGGTCTCCCGGTTGCGCTCGGCGCCGTCGAAGGAGATCTGGACGTTGAACTGCTCCCGGACGGCGTTGGCCAGCGCGACGAGGTCCCACTCGTCGGGGCGCCCGCGCTCGGGGCAGAAGTCGTCCATGATCGCCATGATGAGGTCTTCGAAGAGATCCAGGATCGACTCCCGGTGCTCCTCCCAGCCGATGTTGACCTCCTTGCGGATCTTCTTGCGGGTCTTCGGCTCCTCGTCGAACTCGATCAGGGGGACCCCGGCCCCGGCGGCGAGCACCCGGCGGCGCAGACCGTAGATGGTCCTGCGCTGCTGGTTCATCACGTCGTCGTACTCGAGGAGGTTCTTCCGGATGTCGAAGTTGTGTCCCTCGACCCGGCGCTGGGCGCCCTCGATGGACTTGGTGAGCCAGCGGTGCTCGATGGGCTCACCCTCCTCCATTCCGAGGCGGTCCATCAGGCCCATCACCCGCTCGCCCCCGAAGATCCGCATCAGATCGTCCTCGAGCGAGAGATAGAAGCGGCTCTCGCCCGGGTCACCCTGCCGGCCGCCGCGGCCGCGCAGCTGGTTGTCGATCCGGCGGGACTCGTGGCGCTCGGTGGCGAGGATGTGGAGGCCACCGGCGGCGAGGACCTCCTCCTTCTCCTTCTTGCACTCGACCTCGTACTTGGCGACGAGCTGCTCGAAGCGCTGGCGCGCCTCCTCGGTCTCGTCGTAGTCGGGCACCTCGTACTTGGCCATCATCTCGGCGTTGCCGCCGAGGATGATGTCGGTGCCGCGGCCGGCCATGTTGGTGGAGATGGTGACCGAGCCCTTCTTGCCGGCCTGCGCGACGATGTAGGCCTCGCGCTCGTGCTGCTTGGCGTTGAGCACGTTGTGCTGGATGCCGCGCTTCTTCATCAGGTTGGAGAAGACCTCGCTCTTGGCGATGCTCGCGGTACCGACCAGCACCGGCTGGCCCTTCTGGCGGCGCTCCTGGATCTCGTCCATGGCCGCGTTGAACTTCTCGCGCTCGGTCTTGTAGATGACGTCCTCGCGGTCCTTCCGGACCAGGGGCCGGTTGGTCGGGACGACGACCACCTCGAGGCCGTAGATCTTCTGGAACTCCTCGCGCTCGGTCTCGGCGGTGCCGGTCATGCCCGAGAGCTTGGTGTACATCCGGAAGTAGTTCTGGAAGGAGATCGTCGCGAGGGTCTGGTTCTCCTTCTGGATCTTCACGCCCTCCTTGGCCTCGATGGCCTGGTGGAGGCCGTCGGACCAGCGGCGGCCGGGCATGAGGCGGCCGGTGTGCTCGTCGACGATGAGCACCTCGCCCTCGCGGATGACGTAGTCGACCTCGTTCTTGTAGAGGGTGTGCGCCCGCAGGGCCTGCTCGACGTGGTGGAGGGTCTCGATCTCGCCGGGGTCGTAGAGGTTGGGGACGGCAAGGAGCTTCTCGAGCTTCTCGATGCCCTCGTCGGTGAGGCTGGCGGTGCGGGACTTCTCGTCGAGGGTGTAGTCGGCGTCGCGCACGAGCCGCGGGATGAAGTTGTTCACCCGCGCGTAGAGATCGGAGGAGTCGGCCGCCGGGCCGCTGATGATCAGCGGGGTCCGCGCCTCGTCGATGAGGATCGAGTCGACCTCGTCGACGATGGCGTAGTTCAGCTCGCGCTGGACGTAGTCCTGCAGGCGGAACTTCATGTTGTCCCGCAGGTAGTCGAAGCCGAACTCGTTGTTCTGGCCGTAGGTGATGTCGGAGCCGTAGGCCTCCTGCCGCTCCTGATCGGTCAGGCCGTGGAGGATCACCCCCACCGTGAGCCCGAGGTGGCCGTAGACCTTGCCCATCCACTCGGCGTCGCGGCGGGCCAGGTAGTCGTTCACGGTGACCACGTGCACGCCGCGCCCCTCGAGGGCGTTGAGCACGCAGGGGAGGGTCGCGACCAGGGTCTTGCCCTCACCGGTCTTCATCTCGGCGATGCGGCCCCGGTGGAGCACCGCGCCACCGAGGATCTGCACGTCGAAGTGCCGCATGCCCAGGATCCGCACGGCGGACTCCCGGGTCAGGGCGAAGACCTCGGGCATCAGCTCATCGAGGGTGCGCCCCTGCTTCTGGACCTGGTCCTTCCACTCGAGGATCTTTCGCGCGAAGTCCTCGCTGCGCAGTTTCTGCATCTCGGGCTCGAGACGCTTCACCTGCTCGACGAGGGGCTGGAGACCCCGGATCTCCCTCTCGTTCTTGGATCCGGCGATCCACTTCTGCAGCCATTCCATGCGCTACTCCAATAAGTCCTGATCCGCTCCCCGCAAGGGGGCGCCGACTCTACTCCCAAAGGGAGCCGGCCGTCAGGTCCCGCTCAGTCCAGGATGAACTTCCGGGGATCCTGAGGGATGCCGTTCACCCGCACCTCGTAGTGCAGATGAGGCCCCGTGGACCGGCCGGTGTTCCCGATGGCGCTGAAGACCTGGCCGCGAGTGAGCGTGTCGCCCACCTTGGCGAAGACCTCGGAGAGGTGCCCGAAGCGGGTGTTCACGCCGAAGCCATGGTCGATGACGACCACGTTGCCGTAGGCCCCGTGGACGCCGGAGAAGACGACGGTGCCGTCAGCGGGCGCCCGGACGCGAGTGCCGTGCTCGGCGGCCACGTCCAGGCCCTTGTGCATGGAGCGATCGCCGGTGAAGGGATCGGCGCGGGTCCCGAAGGCGCTGGTCACCCAGCCCCGGGCCGGCCAGATCGAGGGCATCGCCGCCAGCAGGGTCTTCTGATCCTCGAAGTACTCCTGGAGCTCGGCGAGGCTAGCCTCCTCGCGGCGGGCGTCCGCGGCGAGGTTCTCGAGGCGCGCGTGGAGCAGCTCGATGTCCTCGTCGGTGGCCACCTTGTCCAGGGGGAGGCGGATGCCGCTGTTCTCCGTCTCGACCAGGGGGCCGTCGGTGTCGAGGGGCGCCTTCTCGGAGCCGGAGACCGGGCCGATCGCCAGGTTGCGCTCGGGATCGCTCACCTGGGTGAGCATCCGGAGCTTGGCGTCCATCCGCTCCACCCGCTCGAGGGAGGCGGTGAAGTGAGAGACCTTCTCCTCGACGAGGCGGAGCTCGGAGCGCAGGCCGAGGTTCTCCTCCCGGAGGGCGCGGGCCTCGGCCGCCGTGTCCACCACCGTGTAGTAGTGGTAGCCGGCGCCGGAGAGGACCAGCACGAAGAGGCCGAAGGCGGTGCCCGCAGCCTTCACCCAGGCCTTGGCGATCCGGTAGCGCTTGGGCGTACCCGCGCGATCCGGCACCAGCATGATGGTGAATGTCTTCGCCTTGTTTCCCATCGTCTCGAGGCGCGGGGGTATCACCCCAGGACCGAGGTCGTCAACCGTCGCCCCGCGCGACGGGTTGGAGCCACCACCCTACCCTAAGATTCCTCGACCCTGACAACGATGACGGTGATGTTGTCGTCACCGCCCCGGGCGTTGGCCACGTCGATGAAGGCCTGGGGGAGCGCCGCGATCTTCTCGGCGGGGTGCTCCCGGACCAGCTGGAAGTACTCGGCCTGGTCCAGGTAGTTGGCCAGGCCGTCCGAACAGAGCACGAAGACGTCCCCCGGCTCGGCCCAGAGGCCCATGACGTCCACCAGGACGTCCTCCTCGAAGCCCACCGATCGGGTGATGATGTTCTTGAAGCGGCTGACCTTGGCCTCCTCCTCGGTGAGGACGCCGGCCCGGATCTGCTCCGCCACCAGGGAGTGATCCTCGGAGACCTGCTGGATGAGCTCCCCCCGAACGAGGTAGATCCGCGAGTCGCCCACGTGACCGAAGAAGGCGTCCACGACGCCCTCCCGGCTGCTGGGCTTGAGGACCATGGAGCTGACGGTGGTGCCCATCCCCGCCAGGTGGGGCTCGGCCTTGGCCTTGTGGAAGATGGCGTAGCAGGCCGCCTCGACCGCCTCCCGGAGGGTGTCCGCCAGGCGGGCCTCCTCCATGGAGGCGACCTCGGTCAGGGGGTCGACCCCGTTGCCCCGGGCCTTCTCCACGATCTGGGCGATGGTCTCGACGGCCAGCTTGGAGGCGCACTCGCCTCCCGCGTGGCCTCCCATGCCATCCGCCACGACGAAGAGGTTGAGATCCTGCCGGATGAGGTAGGAGTCCTCGTTGTTCTCCCTCTTCTGCCCGACGTCCGTCTGGCCGACGACTGTGAAGCGCATCGGCCAAAGAGTAGCGGCGGCCCCACCCCAGGTCAATCTAACGACCTGGCGATACTGACGAATTTCAGGCGGCGGCCCGGCCGCCGCGAGCGCGGTCGAGCATCTCCTTGGCGTGGGCGCGCGCTCGCCGCGTCACCTCCAGACCGCCGAGCATCCGGGCCAGCTCCTCGGCCTGCTCCTTCGGGGAGAGGGTGTGCACCTCGACCCGGCCGGGGCGGGCCTTGCCCTCGCCGGCGGCGCGCCCCACCCGCAGGTGGCGATCGCCGTGCGCGGCGACCTGGGGCAGGTGGGTCACGCAGATGACCTGGCGTCTCCGGCCGAGGGCGGAGAGCTCGCCGCCGACCGCGTCGGCGACCGCGCCCCCCACCCCGGAGTCGACCTCGTCGAAGATGAGCGAGGGCGCGGCCACCTCGTCGGCGCGCACGGCCCGCAGCGCCAGGAGCAGGCGAGAGAGCTCGCCCCCGGAGCCCACCCGGGAGAGGGGCAGCCCGGTGCCGTCGCTCCCCTCGGCCAGGGAGAGGCGCACCTCGTCCCCACCCCGGGGGCCGAGCTGCCCGGTGGGCAGGACCTCGATGCGCAGGCGCTGCTTCTCCATCCCCAGGCGATCGAGGGTGGCCCGCGCCTCGCGCTGCAGCTTCCGGGCGGCCTTGCGGCGCAGCTCGCCGAGCTCTCCGGCGACGGTGGCCGCCCGGGAGCGGGCGAGCTCGAGGGCGCGCCGCGCGTCCTCCAGCCGCTCCTCGTGGTGCTCGAAGCCCTCGAGCTCGGCCCGCCAGCCGGCCTCGGCCTCGAGGACCTGATCGAGATCACCCCCGTGCTTGCGGACCAGGCCTCGCAGATCGGCGAGCCTCTCCTCGTGGGCCTCGAGCCGCTCGGGGTCGGCCTCCAGGCCCTCGCGGTAGCCCTGGAGATCGCGGCCGTGCTCCTCGACCAGGGTCAGCGCCTCGGAGATGCCGGGCAGGAGGGCCTGGATCCGCGGATCGTGGCGGGCGACGCCCTCGAGCAGCCCGAGCGCCCGGCCCAGGCTCTCCACCGCCGAGGCCTCGCCGGAGTAGAGCAGCTCCTCGGCCCCCCCCGCGGCCTCGCCCAGGGCCTGGGCGTGGCGCAGGACCTTCCGCTCCGCCTCCAGCCGCTCAAGCTCGCCGGGCTCGGGGGCGAGGCGGGCGACCTCCTTGATCTGGTGGGCGAGGAAGGCCTCGCGCTCGGCGCGGCGGGTCAGCCCCTCCTCCAGCTGGAGGAGCTCGGCGCGCGCCAGCTCCAGGGCCTGGTGGGCCCGGCCCCAGGCCTCCACCTGCGCCGGGAAGCCGGCGATCGCCCCGGCGGCGAAGGCGTCGAGGTAGGCGCCCTGGTGGGCCGGCTCCTTGAGGCGGGTGTGCTCGTGCTGGCCGCAGAGCTCGACGAGGGGCCCCACCACCGCCTGGAGGATGCGGGCCGTGGCCAGCGCGCCCCCGAGGTAGACCTTCCCCTTGCCCTCCCGGGGCACGACCCTCCGGATGAGCAGCTCACCCTCGGCGGGCGGCAGGCCGTGGGCCTCGAGGACGGCGTCGAGGGCCCGGGACTCGGCCTCGCTGCCCGGGACGAAGAGGGCCTCGACGACCGCCTGCTCGGCCCCCTCGCGCACCAGCTCCGAGCGGGCCCGCCCCCCCAGCAGGAGCGACATCGCGCCGACCAGGAGGGACTTGCCCGCGCCGGTCTCGCCGGTGATCACGTTCAGGCCCGGGCCGAGCTCGAGCTCGACCTCGTCGATGATGGCGAAGGAGGAGACGCGGAGGGTGTGCAGCATGGCGGACCTCGGGGATGAGGAGCCGGGAGACGCCGGCGCGAGAGACTGAACGGATTTCACCTGAACATCCGTACCGCACCGTATAGCAGAGGGGTCCGACACTCGCCAGCGGGATCCGCCACCCGCCCCGGGAAGGGGGGCTCCGGGCTCCGATTTCGGCACCTTCCCGATTTTGCGTGGCCGGTGGCCGGGCCCGCCGGTCCATCGAGTGGGAGCACGCCGGCGATCGGGGTCACCACCCCACGTCGGCTCGAATGACATCAGGTCCGCTGCGGCGGACGGGCGCCCCCGTGCGCGAGGGGCAATGGAGGAAGATCGATGTTCAGAAACACTCACCTGCGAACCCTGACCCTGGCCCTCGCCGGCCTCTTCTCCGCCATGCTGCTGACGGGGTGCCAGGACCCCTACGTGAAGCGGATGCAGATCCGGGCCTTCCCCACCGAGCTGACGGCCGACGAGGCCTCGGTGACGGTGTGGATCGACGCGGTCGCCCAGACCAACAAGAAGTCCACCGAGGGCCTGGTCGTCGAGCTTGCCCTCGAGGGCTACGGCCTCGAGATCGCGCCCCTGAGCGTCACCCTCGACGGCGCCGGCCAGGGTGAGGCGACCTTCGACGGGCTCACCCTCGTGGGCGCCGGTCAGATCGTCGCCACCGCGCGGGAAGCCGGCGAGAGCGGCGCCCAGGCCATGGCCCGGGAGTTCTTCTCGATCCGCCCGGGGGCGCCGGCCTCCTTCACCTTCGAGATCGATCCTGCCGCCGCGCCCTTCGCGGCCGGCGACGTGATCCCCTTCGCCTACGAGGTCCTCGACGCCCACGGCAACGTCTCCGACGCCCCGGTCATCGTGACCATCGGCGCCCCCAACGTCGCCATCTCCAACGACGGCCAGGGCTCGGGTGAGATCCTCGGCATCACCCGCTCGGGCACCTACCTCGTCAACGCCCGGGTCGCCGGCTCCGCCCTCGAGGACAGCGAGACGGTCGTCGTCGATCCCAACCCGGGCGAGGGCTTCAACCTCGTGCTCTCGGCGAACCTCGTCCAGCAGGACAGCCGGGCGATGGCCTTCGTCTACGACGCCTTCGGCAACGCCATCCCCCTCTCGGGCGTCGAGGTCGCCGTGGACGGCGCCATCGTCACCCCCGGGGGCACCACCGGACGGGAGATCGTCTTCCCCGATCCCGGGACCTTCACCGTCACCGCCACCCTGCTGGCCGACCCCACCCTCGCCGACAGCGAGCTGATCACCGTCCAGCCCATCGCCGATCTCCTCCCGCCCTCGGTCACCCTCAGGGTCGTCTGGCCCAGCGCCTCCACCATCGTGGACCAGCGCGGCCACATCGAGGTCGCGGTCACCGTCGAGGATCAGAAGAGCCTGGCGGAGGGGCGGGTGATGGCCCAGTTCGGCGCCGACATCGGCTGCACCGCGACCTCGCCCCTGCTGGTCCTCGCCGGCCAGGGCACCCCGACCGCCGGCGGCAGCCTGCAGACCACCCTCAACACCTCGGTGCGGGCGCCCGGCTGCGCCTTCCCCTCGGACGTCGTCACCCTCGTGGCCAAGGCCTCCGACCAGGCGGGCAACACCGGCTTCTCGGCGACCGACACCTCGCTGACGATCTACGCCCCGCCGAACTTCGACCCCGCGGCGCCCGGCTACGAGGCGATGGTCTGGGCCTACGGCGATCGGATCGAGAACGGCAACCTCGGCAACGACACCCTCGACGTGGCCATCGACACCCTCGAGGGCGCCGCCTACCTGACCCAGTCCGGCAACGACCAGATCCTGGTGGCCTACCCGGACCGCACCCAGGTGCGCCTCGAGGACAACCAGCGCAACCGCTACGCCTTCGACGGGCAGCCCGAGGGCGTCGCGCTCTCCGCCGCAGGCTACCTCTACGTGAGCGACCCCACCGGGAATCGCTCCATCTGGCGCATCGATCCGGATCGTGATCCGAACAACCCGCGCCTCCTGAACAACCTCTTCGGTCCCGGCCGCCTGAACCTCGAGAGCGCCGGCCCGCGCGAGCTGCTCTGCTTCACCCGGGAGACCACCCAGGACGACGGGGCCTGCTACGCCATCGACGCGAACGGCGACCTCACCCGCGACTTCGGCGTGCAGAACGGCGCCGGGAGCTTCGCCCAGGCCATGGACGTCTGGCACGGCACCGACGCCGTCTCGGTGGTCTGGATGATCACCCGCGGCTGCGATCTCTACCGCTGGGATCTGGACTACGGGGCGCTGCCGCCCACCAATGAGACCCTGGTGGTCAGCGGCGTCGGCGGCGGCAACCGCTGCGAGGACCTGGTCGCCCTGCCCACCGGCGCGGTGGCCGTCGCCGTGGGCGATCAGGGCACGGTCGTGCGGGTGAACGACGCCGGCACCGAGACCGTCATGGCCGAGAACCTCCCGGACGTCACGGGCGTGGACTTCGGGGGTGGCTCCCTCTGGGTCCTCGACCCGACGAACCGGGCGCTCTACCGGATCGACGCCACCACTGGTTCCTTCTAGCCGCTGAAGTCAGTGGGGGCCTGGGGGCCCGGGGGCGAGAGTCGCTCCCGGGCCTCCTCCTGCGTCTAGCTCTCTAGGCCCCAGCCGAGCTTCGCCCGGAGGATGTCGAAGAAGTCGAGCTCCGGGTTGCGCACGAGGTAGGCGAAGGAGGTGGACTCCTTGATGTGCACCTCGTCGCCCTCCTCCATGGGGAGGCCGGACTGACCGTCGAGGGTGAGGTACATGTCGCCGTTGGCCTCGCTCAGGGTCACGACGAGATCGGCCTCGTGCTTCAACACCAGCGGCCGCTGGGAGAGGGTGTGGGGGCAGATCGGCGAGACGAGGATCGCCCGCAGGGTCGGGTAGACGATCGGCCCCCCGGCCGAGAGGTTGTAGGCCGTCGAGCCGGTGGGGGTGGAGATGATCAGGCCGTCGACGCGGTACTCGGTGACCGCGTGCCCGTTCACCGCCAGCCGCAGGCGCCCGATGCGGGCCAGGGCGCTCTTGGCGACCACGGCGTCGTTGAGCACCAGCCCCTCCAGGATGGTCTCGCCGCCCCGGACCAGGGCGACCTGCAGGATCATCCGCGCCTCGACCGGCGCCTCGCCCTTCAGCGCCTGCTCGAGGAGCTCGAAGATCTCGAGGTCGGTGCCGATCTCGGTGAGGAAGCCGAGGTTCCCCACGTTGATCCCGAAGAGGGGCACCCGGGCGCCCTGCAGCTGCTTGGCCGCGTGGATCATCGTGCCGTCGCCCCCCAGGACCAGCACCAGCTCGGTGCCGGGGAGCGCCTCGTCGCCGCCGTCCTCGCGGCCGAGGGTGGCGGCGGTGGTCGAGTCGAAGACCACCTCGATCCCGCGATCGGTCAGCCAGCCCTCCAGCTCGCAGGCCAGCTCGACCGCGTCCTCCCGTGGCTTCACCACGATGCCCACGCGCCGCATCATCGCGGGCAGCGTAGCAGCGGCCGGCCCTTCAGGGGTAGGTTGCGGGCCGAAGGATGAGCGACCTCTTCCAGCACGCCGCCCAGAAGGATCAGAGCGCCGCGCCCCTGGCGGAGAGGCTGCGGCCCGCCGACCTCGACGGGGTCCTCGGGCAGCGCCACCTCGTCGGCCCCGGCACTCTCCTGCGCAAGCTCATCGAGTCCGACCGCCTGCCCTCGATGATCCTCCACGGGCCGCCGGGCACCGGGAAGACCACCCTGGCCCGGGTCATCGCCCGGCGGACCGCCGCGGAGTTCGTCCCCTTCTCGGCGGTGCTCGGCGGCGTGAAGGAGATCCGCGAGATCGTCGCCGCGGCGAGGGACCGCTGGGCCATGCACCGGCGACGGACCGTGCTCTTCATCGACGAGATCCACCGCTTCAACAAGGCGCAGCAGGACGCCCTGCTGCCTCACGTCGAGCGGGGCACGGTCGTGCTCATCGGCGCGACCACCGAGAACCCCAGCTTCGAGGTGAACGCCGCCCTCCTCTCCCGCTGCCGGGTCTTCACCCTGAAGTCCCTGGACGACGAGGCCCTCGGGCTGCTCGCCCGGCGGGGCGCGGCGGCCCTCGAGATCGAGCTGGACGAGGCGGCGATCGAGGAGCTCATCGGCTCCGCCGACGGCGACGCCCGGCGGGTGCTGACCACCCTGGAGGTGGCCGCCGCCGCGGGCGAGGCCGTGGACGCCACGCTGGTCCGCCAGGCCGCGGCGAGCTTCGTCCTGCGCCACGACAAGACGGGCGACCAGCACTTCGACGTCATCTCCGCCTTCATCAAGAGCATGCGCGCCGGCGAGGAGGAGGACGCGATGACCTACCTCGCCCGGATGCTCGCGGCGGGCGAGCCGCCCCGCTACATCCTGCGGCGGATGCTGATCTTCGCCGCCGAGGACGTGGGCCTGGCCGACCCCCAGGCCCTGGTGCTGACCCAGGCCGCGGCCGCGACCTTCGAGCAGGTGGGCCTCCCCGAGGGCACCATCCCCATCGCCCAGGCGGTCTGCTACCTGGCCCGGGCGCCGAAGTCCCGCGAGTCCTACGACGCCCTGCGCGCGGCGGAGGAGCGGGTGCGGAGGGAGGGGAGCGCCGAGGTGCCCCTCCACCTCACCAACCGCAAGGCCCGCCCCGGGGACGGCGAGGGATGAGGCACCTCCCTCTGCTGCTCGTGCTCGCCGCCCTCGCGCCGGCCGCCGCCCCCGCCGCCCCCGCCGCTTCCTTCGGCCCCTTCGGGACGGCCGCGGCGCCGGTCACCCGCGAGGCCCGCCCCGAGCGCGCCGGCGGGCGCGCCCCGGCCCCCGATCGCAGCCACTTCCTGCACCTGGGCTACCGCTTCTACCAGGGGGTGGTCTCGCCCATCGACGGCCCCCGCTGCGCCCACCGGCCGACCTGCTCCCGCTTCGCCTATCAGGCGGTGAGGAAGAAGGGCTTCCTCCTCGGCCTCCTCCTCTCCGTCGACCGCCTCTGGAACGACGGCCGCTCCAGCGTGCTGCGCCAGCTCCCCCGCCTCGCCACCGCCGCCGGGCCCCGCTTCTGGGATCCGGTGGAGCAGCAGACCTTCTGGCTGGAGGGGCGGCTGGGGCTGGATAGCTGGCTGCTGCCGCCGGAGGAGGAGAGGCCGTGAACGTGTACGTGTACGGACTGGCGCTGCTCCTCACGCTCGCTCCCGTGGCGGTTCGGGCCGATGTGGTGGAAGCGGTGGGGACCGAGACCACACCGATCGAGCCGGCGGAGCCCGCGGCCCCCGAGCCCGAGACGGACCCGAAGCTCGAGGCCGCGACGCTCGAGGCCGAGTTCGGGGATCACCTCCTGGAGACCGGCGACGCCTACCGGGCCATCACCGCCTACAAGAAGGCCCGCTTCCTCGCGCCCACGCTGCGGACCGGCCTCCTCGAGTACCGCGTCGCGCTGGCCTACCTCGCCGGCGGGCAGCACCACGCGGCCTGGCGCGCCTCCCGGGAGGTCAGCGGTGAGCCCGCCCTCGAACAGGCCGCCCGGCGCCTCGGCGCGGCCGCCCTCTTCGCCGCCAGCGAGAACGACGCGGCCATCGGCGAGCTGGGCTCGGATCCCGGCGGCTGGGCGCGCTACCAGATCGGCTGGGCCCACCTGATGGCCTGGCGGACGGAGCCGGCGCGGGCGGCCTTCCTGACCGTGCCCCCCGGGGACCCCCTCCACCGGGCCGCCGCCGGGCTCGCCGAGGCCCTCGCGCCGCCGGTGCGCCTGCCCCACCGCAGCCCCGTCCTGGCCGGGATGCTCTCGATCGTCCCGGGCCTCGGCCACCTCTACCTGGGCGACGTCGGCGTCGCCGCCTCGGCCCTCCTCTGGAACGGCGCCTTCGGCTTCGGCCTCTACCAGACGATCCGGGCCGGGCTCTGGGGCCTGACCGCCCTGGTCGCGGTGCTCGAGTCGGTCTGGTACTTCGGCACCATCTACGGCGCCGTGGCCGGGGCCCACCGCTTCAACCGTGACGCCCGGCTGAACTGGGCCGATGAGCTGCGCCGCGCCTACGGGCCGCCGGGCGCCCCGCCCCAGCCCGCCCTCGAGGGGGTGCCTCCCCTCGCGGTCGAGCTCACTCTTCCGTGAGCGGCGCGGCGAGCGCCGCCTCGACCTCGGCCAGGTAGCCGCGGGTCCGGTCGAGCTCGGGGTCCAGCTCGAGGGCGCGCTCGAAGGCGGCCTTCGCCTCCTCGAGGCGCCCGAGGTCACGCGCGGCGAGGCCGAGGAAGGCGTGGAGCCTGCCCGAGGGCTGCTCGTGCTCGGCGATGGCGCGCTCGAGCTCGACCACCGCCTCCTCGTTGAGGTCCCGGCGGTAGAGCCAGATGCCGTAGCCGGCCCGCACCTCCGGCGTGCCGTCCCGCTCCACGTAGGCCGCGTAGACCTCCCGGGCGTCCTCGAGCCGCTCCTCCTCGTCGAGGAACTCGACCAGGAGGGAGAAGACCTCCCAGTCGGTGGGGTCGCGCTCCAGCGCCGAGCGCAGGAAGGCCTCGCGCTTCTGGCGGGCGGCGGCGACCGCGGCCTCGTGGCGCTCGCGGATCTCCTGGGCCTCCTCGAAGCGCCCGGCGATCTCGAGGGCCTCGACCAGCTCGTCCGCCACCGCGGCGCTCGCCTGGTTGGCCGAGAAGCGCCGCTGCAGCCCCTCGATCTCGAGGGCGCTGGTGTCGATGCTGCGCGGGTCGATCCCCGGCAGCTCCATCGCCATCAGGGGCGGGACGCCGACGACCACCCCCAGCAGGAGGAGCTCGGCGACCACGAAGGCTCGCAGGCGGCGCACCCGGCGCATCCTGGCCCACTCGCGGTCCAGGGGATCCTCCACCTCGGGATCGATCACCACCGGGGGCGTCCGCCGCCGCGGGGTCACCAGGGTCTTCGCCATCAGATCGGCGAGGCCCCGCCCCTGGGCGTCGGTGAGGATGTTGATGTGCCCCAGGGTGGCCAGGACGACGATGAAGGCCGCGATGGCGGCGACGAAGAGGGAGAGCCCCACCGGCAGGGTGAAGGACGCCCGCCCGGTGACCGAGCCGACGAAGCCGACGATGAGGGTGCCCAGGTAGGCCACCGGGAACCAGCCCCGGCCGATCATCTCCCGGAAGAGGATCTCCAGGAGGTCGAGGCGGTCCCCGTCCCGGGAGGCCAGCCGGATGCCGAAGAGGGCCATCCCGGCGGTCGCGCCGAAGGCCGTCAGCGGGGCCACCGACCAGATCAGGACCGTGACGAAGATCGCCAGCAGGGGCAGGGAGCCCCCGGTCAGCACCGTCGCCCCGACGATGAAGGCCGTCGAGAGCAGGATGATGGCCGCCGTGTCGACGGTCCCCGCCAGGATGCGGGGCCCCAGGGGGGCCGGTCCGGTCGCCGGGTCGGGCGAGTGCTCGAGATCGAAGTCCTTCACGTCCAATTCAATGTGCACCACGGATCGGGCGCTGAAAAGGGCCCCCCGGGGCTCGTTACAGAAGGGAGACAGTCTCCCCGCGTGCGCTACCGGCAGTAGCCGATGACGGGGCTGCAGTAGTGGGCGAAGACGAAGGGCTCGTCGTCCCCGGGCATCGTGCAGAAGTTCAGCGGCCCCGGCTCGTTCACCACCCGGTCGTAGGTGCGGCAGATCGTGCCCTCCCGGTCCTGGCAGGACTCGCCGTCCGAGAGGAAGTCGCAGCCATGGACCACGCTGCCGCAGCCCAGCCCGGAGGGGCAGTCGTCGTCTTCGTTGCAGGGCACGCCGCAGAACTCCCCCTCCCCCTCCGAGATCTGCCAGAGGCAGGTGTTGGGGTCGAAGCAGCTCGAGCAGTCCTGGCAGAACTGCCCGGCGGTCGGCGTGCACTCGCCGTTCACGCAGAACTCGAGGTAGCCGCACCAGGGGTTCGCCTCGCACTCGTCCACGCAGCGCCCACCGGCGCAGGAGAGGCGCAGCGGGCAGTCGCCGGTGGTGTTGCACCCCGCCTCGCACTCCCCGTCCACGCAGAGGTTGCCCAGCGGGCAGTGGACGTCCTGGGTGCACTGGCCGCCCGGCACGCAGACGTCGGCGACGGTGTCGCAGAAGGTGGTCTGGGGGCAGTCGTAGTTCGAGACGCAGGAGGCCACGGTCTGGCAGAAGCCGAAGCGGTTGCAGAAGCGGTTGTCCCCGCAGTCGCGATCGGTCTGGCAGGTGCAGCGCCCGGAGGCGGTGTCACAGGAGAGGCGGGAGGGGCAGGAGGCGTCGCTGGTGCAGCGGCAGACCCCGTCGGGGTCCTTCACGAAGCCCACCGGGCAGCAGCCGATGCCGGTGCAGACGCAGGCCTGGACCTGGGGCGAGAAGACGTGGTCCTGCGGGCAGCAGGAGTTCGTCGCGCACATGCAGGCGTCGAGGACCGAGTCGTAGCGGTGCCCCGGCGGGCAGCAGGCGTCCCCTCGGCAGGCGCAGCCCTGCTGCGCCTCGTCCCACTCGGTCTCCAGCGGGCAGCAGGCGTCCCCGGCGCAGACGCAGCGCTGGGCCTCGGCGTCGAAGACGAAGTCCTCGGGGCAGCAGCCGGCGTCGGCGCAGACGCACTGGCCGAGGGCCTCGAGGGGGCCGCCGTCGCTGCCCCCGTCCGTACCGCCGTCGCTGCCCCCGTCCGTACCGCCGTCGCTGCCCCCGTCCGTACCGCCGTCGGTGCCGCCGTCCGTGCCCCCGTCGGTCGCCTCGACCTCGAAGACGAAGCCCTCCCGGCAGCACTCCTCCCCCTGGCAGACGCAGCGGCCCGGCTGGGTGGGATCGACGCGGAAGCCGGGGGGGCAGCAGACGTCGTCGGTGCAGACGCACTCGCCCTCCTGGCAGGTGTGGCCCTCGGGGCAGACGATGTCCGAGTCGCAGACGCAGTCGAGGCCGCCGTCGGTGCCCAGGTGCGCCCAGCGGTAGCCCACCGGGCACTTCTCCACGAAGTTCGAGCGCGAGCAGCCGCCGCCGGCCAGGAGGGCCAGGGCGAGGGCGGTCACGCTGGTGAGGTGGAGGCGCATGGCTTCTAGACGGAGAGGTCGTAGCGGATCTCGACCACCGAGCCCGGCGGGGGCACGTAGTTCCCGAGGAACTGGATGGAGAGGGTGGGACCGTCGTAGGTCCAGCCGGCCGCGGCGTCCCGGGGGACCGCCAGGCCGTCGACGGTGACCCGCAGGGTGGCCACCCGCGGGCTGGCCGAGAGGGGGAAGATCCGGCGCAGGCCCGAGAAGCGCAGGCCCAGCTCCTCCAGGGTGGCGCGGTAGTCGGCGGCGCAGACGCTGGCGTCGATGCCGCCGGTGAGGGCGGCGACCTGGTGGTAGCGCTCGCCGTTGTCGGCCTCGGCCCAGAGGATGCCCACGTCGTCGGGAGAGACGCAGCCGGAGGGCCGCTCACCCACGACCACCGAGACCGAGACGGTGTCCTCGTTCCCCACCCCCTTGAGGGCCTTGAAGCGGCGGGCGTAGTGATCGACGTCGCCCAGGGAGTTGTCGTCCTCGTCCGAGACGATGATGACCGCCAGGTCGGCGCCCTCCCGGAGGAAGCCGGCGTTGGCCCCGGAGATCAGGGGCTCGGTGAGGGCGGCCAGGGCCGCGGAGAAGCCCTGCTCGTCCTGCACCCGGCTGTCGGGCATCGTCACGTGGGAGCGGAAGGAGGCCACCGGATCCGGGGTGTCGGTGTCGATCACCGTGGGCGGGCCGATCAGCTCGCCCCGGAAGCCCATCCCGACCTGGATCATGTCGGTGGTGGTCACGCCGATGTGGAAGGAGAGCTGCTCCCGGGTGAGGCTGTCGATGAAGCGGGTGAAGGCCGCGGCCAGGCGATCCCGCTCGTTGTCCATCGTGCCCGAGTTGTCGATGACCCAGAGGATGTCCACCTGGGCGTCGTCCTGGAGGAAGGCGTCGATCTGGGAGGGGCCGCGCAGCTCGGGGGGCAGGAGCTCGGGCCGCAGCAGCTGGACCCGGTCCTGGTCCGCGCCGACGTGGAGGGCGGGCTCGGGCTCGATGGGGCGCACCCGGGCCTTGTAGACCGGCGCGGTGGTGGTCGGCCGGTCGCAGGCGAGGGCGGCCAGGGAGACGACGAACAGCGTCGTCACCGCCAGGGCCTCCCTCCAGGGCCCGCAGTCGTGGAGCTCCCTCCGCATCTTCGCCCTTCAGCCTAGCACCTTCGGGCGGGGGGGAGCGGTCCCCTAGATGACCCAGGCGAGGCGCAGGCCCAGGAGGGGGCTCCGGTTCAGGACGCCCACCTCCAGGCCGATCTCGAAGGCCTTCTTGCGCAGACCGAAGCCGATGGCCCCGTGGAAGCGCAGCGTGTCGCCCCCGTCGAAGAAGATCCAGGGGCCGATGAGGCCCTCGAGGTAGACCCGCGAGCGGCCGAACTTCACCCGCAGGTTCAGATCGATGGGCACCCCGAGGCCCACGCCGGGGGCCAGCAGGGCGACGCCGAAGCGGCCGCCGACGGTGAGCTTGCGGGCCACCGGCGTGTCCACCGCCAGGGTCAGCTCGAAGATCCCGGCGGCCTCCTCGACCACCCAGTCCGCCCCCAGGCCCAACCGGACCTCGGCGGCGGCAGGGCGGGCGAGCCCGGCGGCCAGCCCCAGCACCAGCAGCAGGATGGTCTTCTTCATGGTGTGGCCCCCCCCGGACTCGAACCGGGATGCCCATAGGACAGCTGATTTTGAGTCAACCGCGTCTGCCAATTCCGCCAGGGGGCCCTTCCCCGCCTCAATCTGGTCAGCAGGGAACCACCGGTATACAACGCCGCCGCGCATGATCAACCTCCTCATTTCGCTCGGTCTCGCCGCTGCCACCACCGTCGGCCTCGGCCTCTACACGGGCTTCGGCCTCGCCTCCTTCCCGGGGGTGGTCGTCGCCATCGCCTCCTACCTGCTGCTCGCCCGGCGGACGAACAAGCAGCTCGAGGCCCTGATGCCCGAGGTGCAGAAGGCGCTGGCGGCTCGCAAGCCCGAGGAGGCGATCCGGTTGCTGAAGTCCGCCCGGGAGCTGGGCCGGTGGCAGTTCCTGGTGGCCCCGGTCCTCGACGCCCAGATCGGGATGATCCACTACACCTACCAGCAGAACTTCGAGGCGGCCCGGCCCTTCCTGGAGCAGGCCTACGTGAAGCAGTGGCAGGCCAAGCTGATGCTGGCCGCGCTCCACTTCCAGAAGAAGCGCTGGGAGGAGATGACCGCCGCTTTCGAGGAGGCCACCAAGCACAACAAGAAGGCGGGCCTGACCTGGGCCGCCTGGGCGTGGTGCGAGGCCCGGCGGGGCAACAAGACCCTGGCCATCGAGATCCTGGGCAAGGGCCTGAAGGCCCAGCCCGAGGACGAGAAGCTCAAGGCCAACCTCCTCAACCTCCAGAACGGCAAGAAGATGAAGATGAAGGCCTACGCCGAGGAGTGGTGGGCCCTGCTGCTGGAGAAGCCTCCGGTGCAGATGGTCGGCATGGGCGGCAAGCCCGTGCGCGGCGGCATGCGCCAGAAGCGCGGCGGCCGCCGGCGCTGATCAGCGCCCGCGTTCGTGCCGGCGGTGACAGGAGAGGCAGAGGGCGTCGAACTCGTCCCGCAGGGCGCTCTGCCCCTTCCTCACCCGGTGCGGATCGTGGCAGCTGTGGCAGACCACGGCGTTGCCCTCCCCCAGGGGCCGGGGTGGCTCCATGATCCGCCGCTGGATGACGCCCACCGGGTGGCTGGCGTGCTCGAAGGTGTGGCAGCGGGTGCAGACCGCGATCGGATCGTCGAGGAGGGCCTTGTCCCGGATGGGGTGACAGGCCTGGCAGACCGGCTTGCCCTCGTAGGCGTGCGGGTCGATCAGGGCGTCGAGGATCTCGGGGTCGTAGGTGACGAAGCGCAACCCGCGGTACTGCGATGGGGTGAGCGTGCCGAGGTAGAGCATCACTCCGGCGCCCACCCCCAGCAGCGGCAGGAGCGCCCAGCCCAGCCACCGGGGCCCTTCGCTGCGAGCTGACCTCCCCACGCGGCCTTCAGCTCCCGCGCCCGTCGGGGAGACCGCCGTGGCCCGGCGCCGCGAGGTGAGCGTTCTCCCTCTCGAGCCCCTCGAGCATCTTGCGCACCCAGTCGGGCATCTCACCTCGCAGCCGGGCCATGTCGCCGGCCAGGTAGGAGTGGTTCATCAGGATGGCCGCGACCTTCACCAGGAACTCTCGCTTGAAGGCGGAGAGCTCCCCCAGGCGCACGAACTTGTCGGCGAAGAACTCGTGGGCCGCGCTCTTCAGGGCGCGGTGCATCTCCTCGAGGGTCATCGCCTCCGGCTTCACCACTGGCTCGACCAGGTTGAAGCGGGCGTAGTCGCGCACCTCGAGGTGGGGCTCGAGCTCCGGCCAGAGCTGGGTGTAGGGCCAGGGGGTGATCGCCAGGAAGAAGGCCATGTCGGGGCCGAAGTGCTTGGCCAGCTCGACGGTGGTCCGGATGCTCTCGGGCGTCTCGTCGGGGGTGCCCAGCACGAAGGAGGTCTCCGAGACGATGTCCGCCTGGTTGATCAGCTCGATGGCCCGCCGGCCCTGCTCGACGCTCGTGTCCTTCTGGTAGAGGTCCAGCGTGTCCTGCCGGGCGGCCTCCACCCCCACGTAGATGTGGGAGATGCCGGCCTCCTTGTAGCGAGGGAGGAGCGCCTCGTCCCGGAGGATGTCGTCGACCCGGGTCTCGAGGAGCAGCTCGACCCCCACCTCACGCTCGATGAGCAGGTCGAGGATGCGGGCCCAGCGCTCGGGATCCACGGTGGGGGTCTCGTCGGCGAGCATCGCGATGTTCACGCCGAAGCGGTCCCGCAGCATCTCCAGCTCGGCGACGAAGGCCTCGGCCCGCCGCGGGCGCCAGGAGAGCTCCCAGAAGAGGCGCTGCGAGCAGAAGGTGCAGGCCTGAGCGCAGCCCCGCGACGAGGAGACCACGGCCAGGGTCGAGCCGGCCTTGGGCCGGTAGGTGTAGGTGGGCCAGTCGACCAGGTCCCAGGCCGCCGGCAGCGCGTCCAGATCCGAGCTGAGCCGCCGGGTGCCGGTGGTGACGGGGTGACCCCCGTCCCGGTAGGCGATCCCCTGGACCTTTCGTGGGTGGTCCCCCGCGGCCAGGCAGTCGGCCAGTTCGGCGATCGTCACCTCGCCCTCTCCCCGGACCACGTAGTCGATCTCGGCGTGGAGGTTCAGGACCTCCTCCCACATGAAGGAGGCGTGGGTGTTGCCCAGGACGGTGATCAGCCCGGGGCGCGCCTCCTTGGCCCGGCGGCAGACCTCGACACAGGCGAGGTAGGAGGCGGTGATCCCCGTGAGGCCGACGAGGTCCGGGCGCTGGCGCTCGATCTCGGCCTGGATGGTCTCGTGGTCGTCGAAGCGGGCCATCGCGTCGTGGAGGACGACCTCGTGCCCCCGCTCCCGCAGCGCTCCGGCGAGCGTCACGAAGCCCAGGTTCATCCAGACCCCGGCGGACTCCACCACGCCCGAGTGGTAGGGGGGCGTGATCAACATGATCTTCAGACGCTTGTTCAATTCACTCGACCCGAAGTGGGTGATGTACCGTCGCCGCCGCCCACCGGTCAGGGGAGGAGGTCAAGCTACCACGACTCGCTTGCCGGTTCAGTCTAGCCGCAGGAGCCGATCTGGTTGTGGCAGTCGTTCTCGCTCCAGCCGTTCGTCGGCCCCCAGTTGGCCATGTTCGAGTCGGACTGCATGCCGTAGTTCGAGGTCGGGTACTCGTAGGGCGCGCCGTCCTGATCGGTAGCGATCGGATAGGGCCGCTTCCAGCCGTGGGGCACCATGCCGTGACAGGCCGCACAGGGGCGGTTGTCGTGGCGTCGGCAGTGGAGGTTGCGGCCGCCGGCCTCCCGGAAGCCCGACGCGCTTCCGTTCTCGTTGGTACAGTTGGCGCCATAGACCGTCGGGCTGTGGCAGTTGAAGCAGAGGTGGCCGGTGACGTTCCCGGTGCGCCCGGTGTTCTGGTTCCAGAGGCCCTTGAGCAAGGGAGAGACATCCGAGCCGTGCGCGCCGGCCGGATCCGTCCCGCTGGCGCTCGCGTGGCAGTCGGTGCAGGCCATGCCCGAGGCGCCGTCCCAGGGGGCGACATAGGTGCCCAGGCCGGTGGCCTTCGAGGCGCCCCAGACCGCGTGGTAGCGCGGGTTGTTGGGGTTGAAGTCACGCCCCACGTCCTGACCGGTGTAGCCGGAGCGCGCCGGCGTGTGGCACTTGAAGCAGAGGAAGGCCTGCCGGTCGGTGGCGGCGCCGGTGAGGGTCACGGGCTGGTAGTTGGACGGTGAGGTCCACACGCCGCCCACGGTCTGGGGCACCCTGCCCTCGCTGCCGTAGAGGACCGCGCCCGGCAGGGAGCTCTCGAGGGGGGAGAGCCCGGTGGTGGCCACGTGCACCTCGTGGCAGCTGGTGCACTCCACCTCCCAGCCGGTCTGCTCGCTGTCCACGATCGGGTGGTGGCTGGCCCGCCCGAAGGGGGTGGTGAGGTTCGTGCTCGCCACGCTGCCGTCGTGGCAGCCGTAGCAGAGGTCCTCCTCCCGGTAGACGAGCATCGTGCCCGCCGCCGAGCCGTGGCGGTCGTGGCAGCTCTCGCAGTCCAGGCCCGCCACCGAGTGCTGGCAGGGGATGCTCCAGTAGCTGCTCTTGTCCGGGGGCGTCTGGCCCTGGAAGAAGGTGCCCGCCCCGCCGTCGTGGCAGGTGCGGCAGAGCCCGGAGAGGCCGGTGGCGGCGTAGGTGAAGCCGTCGGTGGGATCCGGATCGACGATGGCCACGGTGCCCGAGGCGTGGTTGCTCACGTCGTGGCACTCCTGGCAGCTCGCGCGGATGACGAGGTCGTCGCCGGTGCTCGCCGGATCGTGGTCGTGGCTGGTGTCGAGGGTGATCCCCGGCTCGTCATGGCACTCGTTGCAGCCGATGGTGGTGTCGGTCCAGGTGGCGACGTTGTTCAGCTCGGCGACGTCACCCGGCAGCGGATCGTGGCAGCCGACCCGGCAGGTCGGGTTGGCGCTGGCGGTGTGCGAGGGCGAAAGGCCGTTGGTCGGCGTCGTGCCTCCCGGGTAGACCGGCGTCGCCCCGAAGACGACGTCGACGTTCGCCTGCAGCACGGTGCCGCCGCCCTCGTCGTGGGTGGGGCCGCTGCCGTTGTGGCCGTGGCAGGTGGCGCACCCGAAGCCGAGGGTCGTGAAGTGCAGGTCGTGGGCGCCGCCGCCGCCGGCGTAGTCCTGCGAGCCGGGCAGCGGTGGGTAGGCGTGGCAGCTCTCGCAGAGGAGATCGACGGTGCCGTCCACGTGGGTCTGGGGGTCGACCGGCGTGGTGCCGGTGAAGGGATGGCAGCCGCTGCAGTCGGTCGGGGCGACGACCGGGTGCGGCCCCGGCGGCGCGACGCCGTGACAGGTGCCGCAGGCGTCCTGCGTGCCATCGACGGTCGTCCAGGTGGGCGTCGTGTCGCTGCCGCCCCCGAGGGTGGCGCCGTGGCAGTAGTTGCTGCAGTCGCCGCCGCTGTAGCTGGGCGACGCGCCATCGGCGCTGGCCGTGGCGCCCCAGGTGGTCTCGGCCACTCCGTCACCGTCGATGTGGCCGGCGTCGGTGTAGGAGGCGGGGACGAGGTGACACTCGGTGCAGGCGATGTCCGCCCGCCAGCTCGTGCCGGTGACGAGGTGGGCCTGGTGGGCGCCGACCTGCGGATCGTTGGTGGCGCTGTCCCCCGCGGTGTCGACCGGCGGCGCGTCGCTGGTCGGGGAGCCGTGGCAGCTGTTGCAGCTCATCGGGGAGAGCTGCACGGTTCCGTCGACGTGCTGGGCCGGGGCCGAGAAGGTCTGGCCGGGCGCCGCGTCGGGGTGGCAGCTCTCGCAGTCGGTGCGGGCGACGTGCGGCGCGGCCGGCGGCGCTCCGTGGCAGGTGCCGCAGGCCGCCTGGGTGCCGTTCACCGTGGTCCAGATCGGGGTGGTGTTGGTGCCTCCGCTCATCAGGGTCTGGCCGTGGCAGTAGTTGTCGCAGGAGGCGCCGGTCCAGCCGGGGATCGCCCCGTCGGCGGTGGGCACCGCGTCCCAGGTGAGCTCCGCCGGCAGCGGGGTGTCGAGGTGGCCCGCGTCGGTCCAGGCGGCCGGGACCAGGTGGCAGTCGCTGCAGGGGATGGTCCGGTGCCAGGCGCTGGCCCCCAGGTGGCTCTGGTGGGCGCCCACGCCGGTCAGGGTGGTCAGGGAGGCTCCGGTGGTGTTCACCGGAGGGGCGTCGTTCGCGGCCGAGCCGTGGCAGGTGTTGCAGAGCAGGGGCACGAGCTCGACGGTGCCGTTCACGTGCTGCACCGCATTGACGATGGTCTGGCCGGCGCCCGCGTCCGGGTGGCAGGTCTCGCAGTCGCTGCGGCCCACGTGGGGGAAGGCCGGGGGAAGGCCGTGGCAGGTGCCGCAGGCGTCCTGGCTGCCGTCGACCGTGGTCCAGACCGGCGTGGTGTTGGTACCCCCGCTGATCAGGGTCTGGCCGTGGCAGTAGTTGTCGCAAGAGGCGCCGGTCCAGCCCGGGATGGCGCCGTCGGCCTGCGGCAACGCGCCCCAGGAGAGCTCGGCGGGCAGGTCGGTGTCCATGTGGCCGGCGTCGGTGTAGGCCGTGGGCACCTGATGGCAGGCGTCGCAGGCGATCGGGGCGCGCCAGGTGCTGCTGCCGAGGTGGCTCTGGTGCGCACCGACCCCGGTGTCGGAGGTCAGGGTGTCCCCGGCGGTGTCGACCGGGGGCGCGTCGCTGCTCGCCGAGCCGTGGCAGGTGTTGCAGAGGAGCGGCACCAGCTGCACCGTGCCGTCCACGTGCTGCGCCGGCGTGGAGAAGGTGAGCCCGGCGGCGGCGTCCGGGTGGCAGCTCTGGCAGTCGCCGCGATCGACGTGGGGGTAGTCCGGGGGCAGGCCGTGGCAGGTGCCGCAGGCGGCCTGCGTGCCGTTCACCGTGGTCCACACGGGGGTCGTGTCCGTGCCGCCGGTCATCAGGGTCTGGCCGTGGCAGTAGTTGTCGCAGGAGCCCGCGGCCCAGGTGGCCGTGGCGCCATCACCGGTGGGCAGCGCGCCCCAGGTGAGCTCGGCCGGCAGCGGCGTGTCCATGTGGCCCGGGTCGGTCCAGGCCGAGGGGACGAGGTGGCAGTCGGTGCAGATCACCGGGCGGTGCCAGGTGCTGGAGCCCAGGTGGCTCTGGTGAGCCCCGACGCCGGTGTCGGTGGTGAGGACGTCACCCGCGGTGTCCACCGGCGGGGCGTCACTCGTCGCCGAGCCATGGCAGGTGTTGCAGAGGAGCGGCACCAGATCGACGTCGCCGTCTACGTGCTGGGTCGAGTCCGTGATCGTCAGCCCGGGGCCCGCGTCCGGGTGACAGCTCGCGCAGTCGGGGTTCGTCGGGTGGTTCCCGCCCGGGGGCAGGCCGTGGCAGGTGCCGCAGGCGGCCTGGCTGCCATCGACCGTGGTCCAGTCGGGGGTCGTGTCCGAGCCGCCCCCGTCGGTGAGGGTCTGGCCGTGGCAGTAGTTGTCGCAGGTGCCGCCGGCGTAGCTCGGCGTCGCGCCATCGGCGCCGGCGGTCGTGCCCCAGGTGAGCTCGGCCGGCAGATCGGAGTCGATGTGACCGGCGTCGGTGTAGACCGCGGGGACCAGGTGGCACTCCTCGCAGGCGATGTCGGCCCGCCAGGCGCTGCCCGTGAGGTGGCTCTCGTGGGCGCCCACGCCGGGATCGGTGGTCACGGTCGCGCCACCGGTGTCCACCGGCGGGGCATCGCTGGTGGCGTCGCCGTGGCAGGTGTTACAGGCCAGCGGCACGAGATCGACGGTGCCATCGACGTGCTGGGCCGGCGCCGAGAAGGTCTGGCCGGGCGCGGCGTCGGGGTGGCAGCTCTCGCAGTCGCTGCGATCGACGTGCGGGAAGGCCGGGGGCAGGCCGTGGCAGGTGCCACAGGCGGCCTGGCTGCCGTCGACGGTGGTCCAGGCGGGCGTGGTGTTGGTGCCGCCCGTCAGGAGCGTCTGGCCATGGCAGTAGTTGTCGCAGGAGCCGGCGGCCCAGGTCGCGGTGGCGCCGTCGGCGGTGGGCACCGCGGCCCAGCTGAGCTCCGCCGGCAGCGGCGTGTCGACGTGGCCCGCGTCGGTCCAGGCCGCGGGGACCAGGTGGCAGTCGGCGCAGGGGATGGTGCGGTGCCAGGTGCTGGCGCCGAGGTGGCTCTGGTGGGCGCCGACGCTCGAGAGGGTGGTGGCGCTGGCGCCGCTGGTGTCCACCGGCGGCGCGTTGCTGGTCGCCGAGCCGTGGCAGGTGTTGCAGGCGAGCGGGACGAGCTGCACGGTGCCGTCCACGTGCTGGGCCGGCGCCGAGAAGGTCTGGCCGGGCGCGGCGTCGGGGTGGCAGCTCTCGCAGTCGCTGCGGGCGACGTGCGGGAAGGCCGGGGGCAGGCCGTGGCAAGTGCCGCAGGCGGCCTGGCTGCCGTCCACGGTGGTCCAGGCGGGCGTGGTGTTGGTGCCGCCGCCGAGGAGGGTCTGGCCGTGGCAGTAGTTGTCGCAGGAGCCGGCGGCCCAGGTGGCGGTGGCGCCGTCGGCGGTGGGCAAGGCGGCCCAGGTGAGCTCGGCGGGCAGCGGCGTGTCGATGTGGCCGGGGTCGGTGTACACGCCGGGGAGCAGGTGACAGTCGGTGCAGGGGATGGTGCGGTGCCAGGTGCTGGCGCCGAGGTGGCTCTGGTGAGCGCCGACACCGGAGAGGGTGGTCGCGCTGCCGTTGGTGGTGTCCACCGGCGGCGCGTTGCTGGTCGCCGAGCCGTGGCAGGAGTTGCAGGCGAAGCCGATGAGATCGACCGTGCCGTCCACGTGGCTGGCCGGGTCGGTGAAGGTCATGCCCGGGCCGGCGTCGGGGTGACAGGCCTCGCAGTCGCTGCGGTTGGCGTGGGGGAAGGGCGGCGGGGTGCCGTGGCAGCTGCCGCAGGCGGCCTGGCTGCCGTCGACGGTGGTCCAGGTGGGCGTGGTCTCGCTGCCGCCGCCCAGGGTCTCACCGTGGCAGTAGTTGGTGCAGTCGCCGCCGGCGTAGGTGGGGCTCGCGCCGTCGGCGGTGGCCGTGCTGCCCCAGACGGTCTCGGCGGGCAGGGCCGAGTCGAGGTGGCCGGCGTCGTCGTAGGCCGCCGGGACGAGGTGACACTCCTCGCAGGCGATGGGGGCGTGCCAGGAGGTGTCGCCATCGACGTGGCTCTGGTGGGCCCCCACGCCCGGGTCGGTGGTGGCGGTGTTGCCGTTGGTGTCCGAGGGCGGGGCGTCGTTGGTCGCCGAGCCGTGGCAGGAGTTGCAGGAGAGGCTCAGGTCGACCACACCGTCGATGTGGCTGGCCGGCGCGTCGGGGGTGGTGCCGGTGAAGGGGTGACAGCCCGAGCAGTCGGCGGGGTCGACCGCCGGGTGGGGCCCGGCCGGGGGCAGGCCGTGGCAGGTGCCGCAGGCGGCCTGGCTGCCGTCCACCGTGGTCCAGGCGGGGGTGGTGTCGCTGCCGCCGGTCAGGAGGGTCTGGCCATGGCAGTAGTTGTCACACGAGCCGGCCGCCCAGGTGGCGGTGGCGCCGTCGGCCGCGGCCAGGGCGCCCCAGGTCAGCTCCGCCGGCAGCGGGGTGTCCACGTGGCCGGCGTCGGTCCAGGCCGTGGGGACCTGATGGCAGTCGGCGCAGACCACCTCGCGATGCCAGCCGCTGGCGCCCAGGTGGCTCTGGTGGGCGCCCACCCCGGTGTCGCTGGTCACCGTGTCGCCCGCGGCGTCGACCGGCGGGGCGTCGCTCGAGGCCGAGCCATGGCAGGTGTTGCAGGCCAGGGGCACGAGCTGCACGGTCCCGTCCACGTGCTCGGAGGGCGTCGAGAAGGTCTGGCCGGCCGCGGCGTCGGGGTGACAGCTCTCGCAGTCGGTGCGCGGGACGTGGGGGTAGGCCGGAGGCAGACCGTGGCAGTTGCCGCAGGCGGCCTGGCTGCCATCGACGGTGGTCCAGACCGGCGTCGTGTCGGCGCCGCCGGCGATCAGGGTCTGGCCGTGGCAGTAGTTGTCGCAGGAGCCCCCGGAGTAGGTCGGCGTGGCGCCGTCGTTGACCGGGAGGGTGCCCCAGGTCAGCTCCGCCGGCAGGGGCGTGTCGAGGTGGCCGACGTCGGTCCAGGCCGCCGGGACCTGATGGCAGTCGGAGCAGACCAGCCTCCGGTGCCAGCTGTTGGTCCCGAGGTGGCTCTGGTGGGCCCCGACGCCCGCGTGGGTGGTGAGCGCGTCGCCGCCCGTGTCGACCGGCGGCGCGTTGCTGGTCGCGGAGCCGTGGCAGGTGTTACAGGCCAGCGGCACCAGATCGACGATGCCGTCGACGTGCTGCGCCGGAGCCGAGAAGCTCAGGCCGGCGGCGGCGTCCGGGTGGCAGGTCTCGCAGTCGCTGCGGGCGACATGGGGGAAGGCCGGGGGCAGGCCGTGGCAGGTGCCGCAAGCTGCCTGGCTGCCATCGACGGTCGTCCAGCTCGGGGTGGTCTCGCTGCCGCCGGCGATCAGGGTCTGGCCGTGGCAGTAGGTGTCGCAGCTGCCGGCCACGAAGGTCGGGACCGAGCCGTCGGCCAGGGCCACGGCGCCCCAGGTCAGCTCGGCGGGGAGCGGGGTGTCGGTGTGGCCGACGTCCCCGACGGCCGCCGGGACGAGGTGGCAGTCGTCGCAGCCGACGGCCCGGTGCCAGGAGGTGTCACCCGCGACGTGGCTCTGGTGGGCCCCGACGCCGGGCGCGCTCGTCGCCAGGTTGCCCAGGGTGTCCTGGGGCGGCGCGTCGTTGGTCGCCGAGCCGTGGCAGGAGTTGCAGGAGAGGGTCAGCTGGACGAGCCCGTCGATGTGCGTGGCGGGATCGTCGGGGGTGGTGCCGGTGAAGGGATGGCAGCCCGAGCAGTCGGTGGCGGCGACCGCCGGGTGGGGCCCCGCCGGAGGCAGCCCGTGGCAGGTGCCGCAGGCGGCCTGCGTGCCGTCCACGGTGGTCCAGTCGGGGGTCGTGTCGCTGCCGCCCGAGAGGAGGGTCTGGCCGTGGCAGTAGTTGTCGCAGGAGCCCCCGATGAAGGTCGGAGCGGCGCCGTCGGCCAGGGGCAGGCCTCCCCAGGTGAGCTCCGCGGGCAGCGGCGTGTCGACGTGGCCCGGATCCGTCCACTGGAGGGGCACCCGGTGGCAGGCGTCGCACTGCACCTCGCGGTGCCAGGAGCTGGTGCCGAGGTGACTCTGGTGAGCGCCCACGCTCGTCAGCGCGGTGCTGGCGTTGCCGGTGGTGTCCACCGGCGGGGCGTCGCTGGTGGCGCCGCCGTGGCAGGTGTTGCACTGCAGCGGCACGAGGTCGACGACGCCATCGACGTGGCGATCCGGCTCCAGGAAGCTGAACCCCGCGCCGATGTCCGGGTGGCAGCTCTGGCAGTCGAAGCGCGCGGGATGGGGGTAGGCCGGCGGCAGCCCGTGGCAGGTGCCGCAGCTGGCCTGGCTGCCATCGACGGTGGTCCAGACGGGGGTCGTCTCACTCCCACCGGGCAGGAGAGTCTGACCGTGGCAGTAGTTGTCACAGGAGCCGGCGGTGAAGGTCGGCGCCGCCGCGTCGGCCAGGGGCACGGCGCCCCAGGTCAGCTCGGCGGGCAGCGGGGTGTCGATGTGGCCGGGGGAGTCCAGGGCGGCCGGGTAGAGGTGGCAGTCGGTGCACTTGAGGTCCCGGTGCCAGCCCGATCCGGCGGCCAGGTGGGAGGCGTGGGCGCCCACGCCGCGCAGGGAGGTGTCGACGCCGCCGGTGGTGTCGGCGGGCGGAGCCGGGCCGGTGGCGGGATCACCATGGCAGCTGGTGCAGCCCAGGGGGCCGAGGTCGACGGTTCCGTCCACGTGGCGCTGGGGCTCGAGGAAGGTGAGGCCATCGGTGTCGATCGTGGGGTGGCAGCGGGAGCAGTCGGTGTCGACCGGGTGTGGCGCCTGAGGTGGCAGCGCGTGGCAGGTGCCGCAGGCCGCCTGGCTTCCGTCGACGGTGGTCCACTCCGGGGTGGTGTTGGTGCCGCCGGGGTGGAGGGTGACCCCGTGGCAGTAGACGCCGTCGCAGCGGAGCCGATCCCAGACCGGGCTGGCCCCATCGGCGAGGGGCACGCCCCCCCAGGTCAGCTCGGCGGGCCTCGGGGTGTCGATGTGGCCGACGTCTCCCACGGCGATCGGGACCAGGTGGCAGTCCTCGCAGACCACGTCGCGGTGCCAGTCCGAGCCCTCGACCAGGTGGCTGCGGTGGGCGCCCACCTCGGTCGCGCTCGTCAGGGAGCCGCCCCGCAGGTCCAGGGGGGGAGCGCCGCTCTCCTCGTCGCCGTGACAGAGGACGGCGCAGCTGAGCTCCGTCACGCCGCCATCGGTGCCGCCGCCATCGGTGCCGCCGCCATCGGTGCCGCCACCATCGGTGCCGCCACCATCGGTGCCGCCACCATCGGTGCCGCCGCCGTCGGTGCCGCCGCCGTCGGTGCCGCCGCCGTCGGTGTCGCCGCCGTCGGTGCCGCCACCATCGGTGCCGCCGCCGTCGGTGTTGCCGCCGTCGGTACCGGCGTCGGGTAGGCGGCCCCCGGGGTCGGAACACTCGCAACCGGCGAAGGACAGAACCAGACAGACACCGAGAATCAGCTCGCGCGATAGTGCTCGCAAGAACGCTCCCCTCCGCGCCGCAGGGAGTGCACGAACCGAACCAGCGCTCAGCTCCGCCAAGCCCTTGAAATCTGGAACCTTGACCGCCTTCCGAGTGGGGCATATGCCCCACCCTACGCCAGGTTTGCGCAGGCGATCCGCACGGCCGGATGCGACGAAAGGATTACGTCGATCCGGTCCTCCGGACTTCAGTCCACCATGAACTCGGTGTGGACCGTCGCCGCCACCCGGGAGATGACGAAGAAGGCGAAGACGGAGAGGCCGAGGAGGAAGAGGATAGCCCAGGCGGAGGCCTTGCCCTTCACCCGCCAGGTGATCCGGACGTGGAGGAAGAGGCCGTAGGCGATCCAGGTCGCCAGGGCCCAGGTCTCGATGGGGTCCCAGTCCCAGTAGCGCCCCCAGGCCTCCTGGGCCCAGAGGGCGCCCGCGGCGACCATGAAGGTCACGGCGATGAAGCCGAAGGCGACGAGCCGGTAGCCCAGGTCGTCGAGGCCGGCGAGCGCCGCACCGAGCTCGGGATCCTGCGCGCCGCGGCCGCGGCGTTCACGCACGAGGTACGCGAAGGCCACCGCCGACGCGACCAGGATCGATCCGTAGGCGACCTTGGCGAAGCCGATGTGGATCATCAGCCAGACGCTCTCGAAGGTGGCCGGCAGAGGCTCGACCTCGGGGCTCGAGAGCACGCCCCAGCCCAGCAGCAGGACCGAGAGGCCGAGCACCGGCCCGGCGGCCAGGCGCAGCGACTCTCGGCGCCAGAGCAGCGCGACCAGGATCGCCACCCCCACCCAGACGCTGGAGGAGAGCACCTCCAGGACGTTGATGTAGGGGCCGTGGCCGACCCTCACCCAGCGCAGGACGATGGAGAGGCCGAGGAGCGCGAGGCCCAGCGCGGCGGTCGAGAGCACCACCTGGCCGGGGCGCTTGCCCCCCCAGATCAGGGCGGCCCAGCCGGCGAGGGAGCCGAGGGCCAGGGCGATGGTCCCTGCCCAGAGCAGACCGATCTCGAGGCTCACGCCGGGCTCCTTCCCTTCTTCCTTCCGCGCATCGTCCAGAGGTAGTGCCAGAGGAGGAAGAAGGGCAAGGCTGCGAGCAGGGTCACCACCACCGGCCAGACCGGATCGTAGGGGGCCGAGAGGCGGGCGTAGGTGGGCAGCGCCTCGAGGCGCAGGGTGCCCAGAGGCAGCTCGAGCGCCTGCCCCACCGCCAGCCGCCAGGGCTCGGTCGCACCGGGGAGGATCAGCGCGACGCGAGCCTCGGGGGGGGCCTCGAGCCGCCACCGCTCCCCCTCGCCCCGCAGGTCGGGCAGCTCGAGCTCGGCGGAGATGGCGCCGCTTCCTCCCGGCAGGTTCAGCACCTGCACCTGCTCGAGGGGTTTTCTCCGGTACTCGGGGAAGGTGATCGCCCCCTGGCTGCGAGCGCCCGAGGGCGTGGTCAGGGAGAAGAGGGCGGCGAAGCCGGCGTTGGGCCAGAGGGAGTAGCGCACCCCGCTCACGCTCACCCCCTGCCCCGGTCGCAGGACGATGGAGCGGACCGCCCCACCCTCCTCGTTCACCTGCAGCCGGGCCTCGGCCGCGAGCTGAGTGCCGCTGCGGTGGTACTCGACCTGGTAGCGCTCGAGGCGCACCCCCGCCTCCTGGAGCCAGCCGGGCGCCAGGGGCCCCCGGCTCCGCACGGTGGCGGCCAGACCCCGCTCTTGCCCCTCGATGAGGAGGAGCTCGCACTCCTGATGGACGAGGCGTCCGGCGCCGGCCACGCCGCAGAGTCCGATGAGGGCCAGGTGGAAGCCCAGGAGGCCGGGCTTGCGCAGGAAGCCCTTCCAGCGCCGCGCCACCGTGGCCACGAGGTTGAGGGCCAGGGCGAAGAGCAGGGCAACCCTGGGCCACTCGCTCTCGACGAGCTCCTGGGCGCCAAGGACGAGGATGACCATGAGGACGAGCAGCAGCCCGGCCGTGAGCCGGAGCGAGGCCAGGCCCGCGAGGCCCCGACGCCACCCACGCCCCGCCCGAGCGGCCCTCATGGGCTCTCCCCTAGCCGCAAGTTCCAATGTCGTTGTGGCAGTCGCTCTCGGACCAGCTGCCACTCGGTCCCCAGTTGGCCATGTTGCTGTCGGTCGCAAATCCGTAGCCGGTGGTCGGCCTGCGGTAGGGCAGCGGATCGGTGTCGACCACGATCGGGTAGGGCCGCTGCCAGCCGTGGGGGATCATCCCGTGGCACCCCGAGCACGCCACGTTCCCCCCGTGCCGCCGGCAGTGCAGGTTGTCGCCGCCGGCCACCCGGAAGCCGGTGGCGGTCGAGTTCTGGCTGCAGTTGTTCCCACCGTAGACGCTCGGATCGTGGCAGCGGTGACAGAAGTTGTTGGCGGTGGTCCCGCCGGTGTTCTGATCCCAGACCCCCCCCACGAGCATGTAGTTCACCCCCGAACCGTGGGGGCCCTTGTCGCTCGCCGCATCATCGGTGTTGTGGCAGTCCGAACAGGTGATCTCGGCCCCGGCGGACCAGCCGCCCACGAAGGAGCCCGTGGTCATCGTGCTGTCCCGGGTGACGGCGTGCATCCGCTGGTTGTTCGGGTTGAAGTCGAGGGCCAGGTTGGTGCGCAGGCCGCCCGAGAGGGTGTCGCCGGGCGCTCCGGTGCCCCAGGCCCAGTCGGAGTGGCACTTGAAGCAGATCTGCCACTCGGCGGTGACCGGATCGATCACGGAGTAGGCGGTACCCGCCGGCTCGGTCCAGGCCCCCAGGCCGCTCCAGTCGACGTCGACCCCGCTGACCCCCTGGAGGGGGCTGTCGCCTCCGAGGGTGCGGGTGCCCTGGGAGTGGAGGGTCGCGCCGGCCTCGTGGACGTCGTGGCAGTCCTGGCAGGCCACGTGCCGGTTCGCCCCGAAGTAGGTGCCGTCGCCGAAGGCGGCCGAGGCCTCGGCGATGCTGTCGTGGACCGTGTCCGAGAGGACCGGGTGGGCCCTGGTGTCGGCGAGAGGTGTCTGGATGTCCTTGCCGGCGCCGGTGCCATGGCACTCGAAGCAGAGGAAGCTCGCCGCCGCGTTGTTGCCGATGGGGCTGCCGTGGAGGAGCGAATCGTAGCGGGAGTAGTGCACCGCCGCGAAGGGCAGGCCGCTCTCGGTGGGCGAGCTGTCGTCGGGATCGGCGTGGCACTTCGTGCAGTTGCGGCCGAAGCTCGAGCCGTCGTGGAAGTTGTAATAGCCCGTGACGTAGTCGTGGGCGCTGCTGGCGTAGGAGAGGGCCGAGATGGCCGGGTGCAGCTCACCGCCGATGGTCACCGGGTATTGGTGGCAGGAGGTGCAGCCGCCGCCGGTCGAGAGGGCCCCGTCGAAGTCGGTGGCCATGGCCGGGTCGGTGGCGGTGCGGCTCGCCGCGGTGCGGGCGTCCTCGTAGAGGTTGTTCTCGTGGGTGGTCAGGACTCCCTCGGTGTGGGGGTGGTCGTTGTGGCACATGTTGGTGCAGCTGCGCGCCGCAGGCGCGACCGAGTCCAGGGGGTTGGCCCAGGTGGCGTCGGGGCTGGCGGGATCGAAGCTGTCGTTGACCAGCGTGACGTTCCCGATGGCGTGGCGGCTGACGATGGTCGCCCCGCCCAGGGTCGTGGTGGTCGCGCCGTTCATCCGCACCCAGAGATCGTTGTGGCAGCCGTTGCACTCGACGCCGCCCTCCGACTCGCCGGCGGCGAAGCCTCCGGAGTGGCCGTGGCAGCTCACGCACTTGGTCGTGTAGTGCCCCGCGGTGCCCGGGGTGCTGTCCGAGTTCCGGAACTGCGGAGTGCCTCCCACGTTCTGGGTCTGGGTGTGGCAGACCTCGCAGGGGCCGGTGCCGGTGCCCGTGGCCAGGCCGTAGGGCTCTACCCCGGTCGTCATCAGCCGGAAGTCCACGGCCTTCGCGCCGCTGTTCGGGGTCTGGATGGTCTCGTTGACCAGGTAGATGTTCCGGCTGCCGTGGGGGTCGTGGCAGGTGCGGCAGGTGAAGGTCGTACCCCAGGTGCCGTAGTCGGTGGAGGTGTTGTCGCTGTTGTGGACCTTGAGGGCGTGGCAGCCGGTGCAGAGCGAATCGTCGTTGTCCCGCCGCAGGAGGTTCCCGTCGCCGGCGCCGATGGTGATCGGGCCGTCGTAGGTGACGCTGCTGGAGTCGGCGTAGTGCGGTCCGTGACAGGAGAGGCAGGTGACGTTCCCGGTGGTGTACGAGCCGCCGCCGCTGGCCAGGACGATGTTGTTGGTGATGTTGCCGTCGGAGTCGACCTCGAAGGTGTCTCCCTTCAAGGGCGCGCTCGAGAGGGCGGTCCCCCAGGTGATCCGGGTCGCGGTGGAGGAGGTGATCTGCCGGTACTGATTCACGTTCGCGCCGCTGGTGAAGCGCACGAAGCTTCCCGTCAGGTCGGGCCAGGCCTGGGCCGCGTGGTCCAGGTAGGTCGGCGAGGGGCTGTCGCTGGCGACCGCCCCCTTGATGTAGGGCAGCTGGACGTCGAAGACGGTGTCGCCGTCGGCGTCGGCGTCGAGGGGCCGGGACCAGAAGTTCTGCGTCCGGCAGGGGCCGGCGCCGCAAGGATCGCCCAGGACGCACAAGCCGTCCGAGGGGAAGTAGCCGGCGCCGATGTCGCACTCGTCGCAGTTGGGTCCGGTGTAGCCCGTCTGGCAGGAGCAGACCGGCGCCGGGGTCAGGTCGCAGACCCCGCAGCTCGTGCCGTAGTACTGCCCGACGCAGTCGCAGATGGGCTGCTCGTTCTCGTCGACGTAGCAGGTCCCTCCGTTGAGGCAGGTGACCCCGGTGCAGGGGTTCGTGGCGCGGCACTCCCCGTTGCGGGCCTGGTAGCCGCTGGCGCACGCATCGCAGTTCGGGCCGGCGTAGCCCGCCGGGCACTGGCAGTAGTAGTTGCCCACGGGGGTGCACTGGGAGCAGGTCGCCCCGAACCACTGGCCGGTGCAGTCGCAGACCGCGCTGTCGTTCTGGTCGACGTAGCAGGTGCCCCCGTGCTCGCAGACCACGCCGCTGCAGGGATCGGTGTTCACGCAGACCCCGTTGCGCAGGGTGTAGCCGGTGTCGCACTGATCGCAGGCGGCCCCGGTGTAGCCGGTGTCGCAGGTGCAGCTGTAGCCGCCGGGCACGTACTGGTTCGGACCCCAGTTCTGGCAGGTCCCTCCGGTGAAGGCGGCGTCACCTCCGCAGGTGTCGGACTCCGCCGGGACGTAGCCGGTGTTCGTCGTGAACATGATGCCGTCGAAGCCCGGCCGCTCCTGGCCGCCCTCCCCGTTGTTCACCGAGATCGTGCAGGAGAGGACGTGCCCCCCCCGATCGAGCTGGATGGCGCCGTTGGCGTTCGCGGCCGCCCAGCACCAGCGCTCGGTGAAGCCCAGGCCGGTGCAGCCCGTGCCATAGGTGCCGGCGTTCATCCCGTCCTTGGTGAGGCTGAACGCCAGCGTCCCCACGCCCGTGACGCCGGTGAGGGTGCAGTCGTAGTCCTCACCGGGCTCGATGCTGTCGTCGCCCGAGACTCGCATCCAGAGCTTGAAGCTGGTGCCGTCGGGGGACTGGGTGGTGAAGGTCTGGGTGAGGGTGATCGTCTCGGTGCCCTGGCCCTGCTGGGTGTCCAGGCTGCAGTCGGTGCCGATGGCGCCGGCGAGGTTGATCTCGTCGCCGACGCAGGAGCTCGAGACGCAGGGCTGCCCCGCCCCCTGCGCCGCGTTGTTGGCGCAGACCTGGACCTCGGTGCCGGCGGCCGGGCCACTGCAGTCGCCGTAGCCACAGCGCTGGGGCGTGCCGGTGCAGGTCAGCGCCGAGCAGGTGGCGCCTCCGCCCCCGCCCCCGGTGAAGCCCGCGGAGCAGGTGCCGCAGTCGCCTCCGGTGAAGCCCATGGGGCAGTCGCAGTCGATCTCGTCGAGGTTCGGGGTGTCCTGGCAGGCCCCGGACACGCCGTTGCAGGAGCTGGCCAGGCAGTCCTCGTCCGGGATGCAGACCTTGTCGCTGTCCCGGTGGTGCTCTCCAGCGACGCACTCGACGGTCTCGCAAGCGAGGGGTGAGCAGCCGGTGCAGTCGAGGCCGAACCACTGGCCGACGCAGTCGCAGACCGGGTTGTCCCCGGCGTCGACGAAGCAGGTGCCGCCGTTCTGGCAGGTCACGCCGCTGCAGGGATCGGTGTTCACGCAGACGCCGTTGCGCATGATGTAGCCGGCGTCGCACTGATCGCAGGCGGCGCCGGTGTAGCCGGTGTCGCAGGTGCAGGAGGGCGTGCCCGGGTCGTAGACGTTCGGTCCCCAGTTCTGGCAGGTCCCGGCGGTGAAGGCCGCGTCACCCCCGCAGGTGTTGGTGTCGTTGGGCGTCTTGGCGGTGTCGGTGGTGAAGAAGATGCCGTCGAAGCCGGCGAACTCGTTGACGTCGCTGCCGGTGATGGTGCAGGAGAGGGTGTGGGAGCCCTGCTGGAGCTGGACCGTCCCGGCGGCGCTCGGCGCCGCCGCCCAGCACCACTGCTCGGTGAAGTTGATATCGGTGCAGGCGGTCCCGTGGGTGCCGGCGCCGAGGGAGGCCTCGGAGAAGGTGAAGGAGAGGGTCCCCGAGCCGGTGACCCCGGAGAGCGTGCAGCGGTACTCCTCGGTGCCCCCGTCCCAGCTCGCGTCGGCGGCGATCCGCATCCAGAGGCGGAAGGCGGTGCCGTCGATCGACTGGGTGGTGAAGGTCTGGGAGAAGGTCAGGGTGTAGGTCCCGACGTCGGAGCAGTCGGTGCCGATGGCGCCCCCCACGGTGGTGCCGTCGCTCACGCAGGAGGTCGAGACGCAGGGCTGCCCGGCGCCCTGGTTCGCGTTGTTCGAGCAGGCCTGCTCCTCGATCGCCACCCCGCTGCCGACGCAGTCACCGAAGCCGCAGCGGTTGCCCGCCGTCACGCAGGCGTCGGCGGTGCAGGCTGCTCCCCCGCCGCCTCCCCCGGAGAAGCCCGTCACGCAGGTCGTGCAGACCTGGTCCGCGAAGCCGAGGGGGCAGTCACAGTAGTACTCGTCGCCGTTGGGGGTGGCCTGACAGGCGCCGCTCACGTCCCCGCAGGCGCCGACTCCGCAGGCGGTGTCGGGGACGCAGACCGCATCGACGTCCCGGTGGTGCTCTCCCCCGGGGCAGTCGCTCAGGTTGCAGTCGGCGGTGAGGGTCGCGCAGGTGCCGGCGCCACAGGCGGCCCCCTGGGCGCTGCAGGTGTCGCCGACGCAGGTCCCGGCGGTGAGGGTGTACCCCGGCGAGCAGCCCGCGCAGGCCGGATCGGCGAAGCCCACCGGGCAGTCGCAGACGATCTCGTCGCCGCTGGGGTTGGTCTTGCAGGCGCCCAGGACGCTGTTGCAGCTGGTCGGCACACAGCTCTCGTCGGCGATGCAGGTGCCGTCGAGATCGGCGTGGTGGTTCGTGGGCAGGCAGGCGCTCGTCGAGCAGCCCGGGGGGTTGGAGATGCCGCAGGTGCCGAAGCCGCAGGCTGCGGCGTCGACCAGGCAGGCCTCGGCGGCGCAGGGCGTCCCCGAGAAGCCGCTGGCGCAGACCGAACAGCCGCTCCCCGAGGCGCCCACCGGGCAGGAGCCCGGCAGGGGGACGTTCACCGGGTGGGAGAGCGCGGCGCCGGTCCAGGTGCCGTGGCCGGCATCCTGGAGATCGCGAACCTGGTGACAGTTCAGGCACATCTGCCCGTAGGCGTTCTCGGAGCGGAGGAAGTGCCTGCCGGCAAAGCCCGCGGTGGCCGGCGCCCGGGCGTCGGCCGGGCGCTTCGCCTGGAGGTGCTGATCGTGACAGGTCGAGCACATCAGGGTCGCTCCCCCCTCGAGCCGGATTGCCATCTCGGGGTCGGTGGGGAAGTTCGCCGCCAGGGTCGGATTGTCCACCGCCGCGTCCCAGCGGTGGGAGGTGCCCGCCGTGCCGGGGGTCGCCTGATCCCCCAGCGAGAGGGGGAAGGCGTTGGTGTCGTGGCAGGAGAGGCAGAGGTTCACGTTGCCGCTCACGCTGGTCAGGGTGAGCCCCGCTGACTGGTGCCCGACGTGGCAGGCGGCGCAGCCCGAGGGGATCTCGCCGATGCCGTGAGGGGGATCGGTGGCCGCCGCCGGCCCGGCCAGGCTCCCGGCCAGGAGGAGCGCGAAGAGCCGCACGCCGGCCCGGCGCCGGGGGAGCGCCAGGAGCGCCAGGACGAGGAGCGCGAGGAGCGGCCCCCCACCCTCCCCGCTCTGCTGGCAGCCGCAGCCGGCCTGGGGATCGACCGGCGGCGTGCCGCCGTCCGCGCCGCCATCGACGGCCGGGCCCCCGTCGGGCTCGCCGCCACCGTCGGTGGAGCCACCGTCGACGCCACCGTCGGGATCGGTCCCGCCGTCCGGGGTGAGCCCGGGCACCTCGGTGGCAGAGGGGAAGACCTCGCTGCCGACGAAGATGGGCGGCACCTCCTCGGGCGGCACCTCCAGCTCGACCAGGGCGGAGCGCCCGAGGTAGCGGCCGTCGTCGGCGGTCAGGCCGAAGCGATAGAGGCCCGGCAGCTCGGGAGCGAAGGTGGCGAGGGTCGAGCTGCGGCCGCCCAGGGCGGCCCGGGGCCCGTTGACCTGGTACCAGAGGTAGCCGGGACGATCGGCGCCGTTCGCGTCGAAGCTGCGCGTGCCGTCCAGGGTGATCGTGTCACCGATGCGACCCTCACCGGCCGAGGCCAGCACGATCGGCACCTGGGCGCCGAGAGGATCGTGGATCGAGCCCGCGAGCTCGACCGCCGGCCCCACCAGCCGTCCGTCGTCGGCCTGGACCGCGAAGCGGTAGTGACCCACGGCGAGGGGGAAGAAGCGCACCCGCGCCGGATCGAGGCGCTCGAGGAAGACCGTGGCCCCCCCCAGCTGTTCGAAGAGGCAGGTGATGGCCTGACCGTCGGCGTCGAGGTCGGCCCCGCAGTCCAGGGTGACCGGCTTGAGGAGGTTCCCACCGAAGGTCGGCTCCGGGCTGATCCGGGGCAGGCTGTCCCCGGGCTCGTCGATCATCACCAGGACCTCCGCCGGGAGACCCTCGCCCGCCGGGTCGAAGGCCCCGAGGCGGAAGCGGTAGACGCCCGCCTCGGGCGCCGTGAAGGTGGCGACGCCCGGGGTGGGGCGCTGCAGGCTGACCACGGGGCCCTCCAGCTGATCCCAGTTCAGCGCCAGGACGTCGCCGTCGGGATCGACGCTGCCGCTTCCGTCGAGGATCACCTCTTCGCCCACGAGGGCGGCGATCCGCTCCGGCGCCACGGCCGTGGGGAGGCGAGCACCGGGACCATCGACGCGGAGCGTGGTCCGCCCGGTGGCCGAGAGGCCGTCGGCGTCGGTGACCTCCACCTCGAAGACGTAGGTGCCATTGATCGCTGGGGTCAGGGTCACCTCGGCGATGCGCGGATCGTTCAGGGCGACGGCGGGGCCGCCCAGCTGGCTCCAGCGGAAGCTCAAGGGGTCGCCGTTCGCGTCGTGGGAGAAGGCCGCCGAGAGGGTGACCGCCTCGCCGACCATGGCGTCGACGATCGGCCGCAGGTCCGGAGAGGGCGGCAGGTTCATCACCTCGATCTCGGTGACGACCTCGGGGAGGGTCGCGCTCGCGTCGGAGACCGTGAGCCCGAAGTGGTAGATGCCCGCTCGCCGCAGCGCCACGTGGTCCTTGCGCTCCTCGAGGAGCTCCACGGGCTCGGGACCGTCGATCTGTCGCCAGAGCAGCGTGAGGGGCTCGTTGGTGGGATCCCCGAGGCTCGTCGGCTGGAGCCGCAGGTAGCGGGGAGGCGTCGTCACGACCGGCTCCACGCTCACCCAGGGGAGCTGGTCGCTGGCGTCGTTCGGGTTCCGCCCGGCGTGCAGCTCCTGCCCGTCCGGCACCCCGTCCCCGTCGCCGTCGGGGTCGAAGGGGTCGGTTCCATTGAAGTACTCGTCCAGGTTGGCGAGGCCGTCGCCGTCGGGATCCGCCCAGGCATCCCGCGCGTCGTTGGGGTCCGTCCCGTTCAGCACCTCCCAGCCGTCGGGGAGACCGTCGCAGTCGGCGTCCCCGGCGCAGAGGATGGGCTGCACCCCGGTGGGGGGGAGGTAGGTCACGACCCGGCCGTTGCCGGCATCGGCGATCCAGATCCGGCCCGAGGGACCGACGGCGACGTCCTGGGGCGAGTGGAGCAACCCGCTGACGTGGCCGTGCCCCCCGATGGTCCCGAGGAAGGTCCCGTCACTGGCGAAGTCGACCAGGACGCTCTGGAAGGCATCGACGATGAGCCGCTCACCGTCGGCCTGCCGCAGGTTCCCCGCCGGCCGGACCAGCTCGCCCGGGTTGGAGCCCTGGACACCGAAGGTCCCGAGGACGAAGCCCTGGTCGTCGACCTCGAGCAGCACGCTGTAGCGCGTCTCGGAGAGCCAGACGTGCCCGTTGGTCTGGTCGACACCCGCGGCGATCGGGCGGTAGCCCGAGGGCAGCAGGCGCCTCCAGAGGCGCAGCCCGCTTGAGGCGTAGCGGGAGACCCGGGGGGGCGTCGACTCGAGGGCGAGGAGATCGCCGCCCGGGAGCCCCACCAGATCCAGGGCGCCGGAGAGCTCTCCCGCCCCCTGCCCCGCGGCCTGGACCACCCCTCCGCTCGCGTCGAGGCGGTAGAGCCACCCGCCCTCGCTATCGGCGACCCAGACTCCGCCATCGGACGTCGGCACGAGGCCGGTGGGGACCCCGCGGGCCGCGAGCACGGCGGCCAACGCTCCGCTCTCGGTGTAGCGGACGATCTGGCGGCGGCGGGGATCGGACGCCCAGACGCCCCCGGTGGGGACGTCGATGATCCGGTTGGGGAAGAAGGTGATCGATCCCGCCGGCACCGGCAGGGAGGCGCCGAAGATCGCGGACGCCACCTCGACCTCGACGGTGCGCTCGGAGGTGACCCCCAGCGTGTCGCTCACGACCACCGTGACCTCCTGGGCCCCGAGGACGACCGGCGCGGTCCAGGTGACCCGCTCGGGATCGGCGTCGGCCTCTCCGGTGATCGTGCCGGCCGAGGCGCTCCAGACATGGCTCAGAGTGCTGCCCACCGGCGCCGAGGTGATCGCGAGGAGCTCGCTGGTCTGGCCGGGGCGGATGAGGGTGGGGGCCACCTGGATCTCCGTGACCACCACCGGCTGCACGTCGGCCACGGCCACGCTCCGGGCGAAGACCACGCTCTGGAGAGGGGTGGGGAGGAAGCCGCCGCTGTCGAAGACCGAGCAGGCGACGGTGACCGCGGGGGTGGCGGCGGCGGGCGCGGTCCAGACCACGGTGGTGGCGGTGTGGGGGCTGGGGGGGACGAGATCCAGATCGAGGGTGGTGACGCCGCCGGGCAGGGTCCCGGCGCTCACCTCGAAGCGCACCCGGGTGACCTGACCGTCCGGATCGTGCGCCCGGCAGGTCAGCTCGATGTCGGCGCCGAGGGGAGCGGGGGCCGTGGAGAGCTGGAGGGCATCCACCAGGGGCCGGTCGTTTCCGAGGCCACCGGCCCACGCGGTGGGAGCCTGGACCACAGCCGCGCACACCACCACGGCCGCGATCAACGAGCGAGAAATGCAAGATTTTCTCACGACACACTCCTCCCCCGCACGCCCGAATCAGTTCAGGAGCCAGGTCGGGAGTAGGCGCCTCGGGCCCGTCGCCTTCTACGCCATAAACCACCAGAAAATCAGTGGTTTACAACCTCCGTCTCCGGCCCGGACGGGAGCGGTCCGAGCGCCACGGTTTGGCCAAACTATCGGAAAAAAAACCTGCAAGATTGGGACCTTAAGAGGCCCTGCCTGGGTCGCCGGGCGAGCTACTCGCCGACCTTGTCGAGGACGATGCCGAGGGCCTCGGCCACCTCGAAGATGCGCTGGTCCCGGTAGAACTCCTGGAAGACGATCCGCTTGATGCCGGCGTTGGCGATCGTCTTGAAGCAAGGCCAGCAGGGGGAGGCGGTGGTGTAGATCGTCGCCTCGTCGATCATCACGCCGTTCTTCGCGGCCTGGATGATGGCGTTGGCCTCGGCGTGGATGGTGCGGACGCAGTGGCCGTCCTCCATCATGTGCCCGGCCTCGCTGCAGTGGGGGCGGCCGCGGATCGAGCCGTTGTAGCCCGTCGAGAGGACCGTCTTGTTCCGCACGATGACCGCGCCCACGTGCTTGCGGTCGCAGGTGGCCCGGGAGGAGACCACCCGGGCGATCTCCATGAAGTAGGCGTCCCAGTCCGTCCGGCCGTCCGGCTGAACGGCGCTCGCTTCACTCGTCGACATCAGGCACTCCCCGCTTGGCGTTTCGTTGGTGAACGCCGCGCGGGTCGCCCCCGATCAGTCCGCGTAGCGCGCTCGCATCAAAGCCAGAACGGCACCGTGCGCGCAATGCTCACAATAGCCGTGACGCTCGGTGAGCCCGGAGAGCAGGCGCTCGACGTCCTTGCGGGCCTCCGGCTCGAGGGCCGCGCGCCCCTCCTCGTCGAGGTACTGCAGGAAGTGATCGTGCACCTTCACCAGCTGGCCGCGGCGCGCCGCGTGGTGGTGATCCCGCAGCCGGCGGTAGAGCACCGGGAAGATCTTCGGGTAGTCGAGGGGGCCGTCCTCCCCCGGGTGCTCCAGGCGGTAGGCGCCCACCCGGCCGATGAGGTCCTTGCGGAAGCGCTCCCGGTCCTCGTCCTTGGCGGCGAAGATCCCCTCGAGCTCCTGCATCATCCGCTCGTCCGGCGGCTCGTCCTTGCCCGTGACCTTGTTGTGCTGGGTCTCTCCCTTCACCCAGGCCGAGAGGGTCACGATGTAGCGCTCGAAGGACTCCCGGAACTGCGCCTCGGCCACGAAGCCGAGGGCCTCGCGCACCTCCTCGTCGACCGCGTCCAGCCAGAGCTCCCGCACCTGCTCCAGGAAGGCCGCGTGGTCGTGGTAGCCACCCCGGGGCTCCATCTGGAGGAAGGCGTAGACGCTCTTGTCCTGGAGGATCTCCTCGATCTGCTCGAGCACCGCGGGCACCTCGAGGCAGAGGTGCCCGGGATCCTGCGCCGCGTTCATCAGGGCCCCGCCCACCTCCCGGGGGCTGGGCCCGAAGCGGCCCTCGTAGACCGGCGCCCCCTCGGACTCGCCGAAGAGGGCGGGCACCAGGGCCGCCAGCATCTTCTGCTCCTCCAGGGAGAGGCGCTCGGGGGGCTCGCCGTGCTCGTAGAGCTCCATCTTCTCCACCGGCGTCAGGGCGGCCACCAGCGGCCGGACGGCCTCCGGGAAGGCCTCCGGCTCGGGCTGCCAGAGCCGGCCGAGGATGGCCCAGCGCACCGCGGTCTGCAGGGCGTGGGGGGCGACGTGCTTGCCCGCCGCCGCCTCGGCGACCCGGCGCTCGTAGATCGCCCGCTCGTCCGAGAGCCGGCGCAGGTAGGGCACCCGCACCAGCTCCATCCTCCCCTTGAAGGAGCCGAAGTCGGGGATCTCCTTGAAGGCGCCCAGGTGGGCCTCGTTGGTGCTGGCGATCAGCACCGCGTCGAGCTGCAGGACGAGGTGCTCCATCCGCACCTCGCCGGTCTCGCTGGTCCCCAGCAGGTACTTGAAGGCCTCGAGGGGCCGCTTGAGGAGATCGGCGTACTCGATGATGCCCCGGTTGCCGCTGACCAGGGGGCCCGCCGCCTCGAGGATGTTCACGGTCTGCAGGGCCGGGGGCAGGGAGGAGGCGCTGCGGTCGAGGGCCAGCGCCCGCAGGGCGGCGTCCACCGACATCTGGGGCTCGACGGTGACCGCCCCCTCGACGTAGCGGCGCGAGTAGGTGAAGCGCTCCACCTGCACGTGGGCCATGACCCGGGCGTAGTTGCCCCGGTAGGCGTTCATCAGGGCGTCGAAGATCGTGCGGCACTTGCGGCAGGGGCCGCCGTGGGCGAGGTGCGCCGAGGGCACGAAGGAGGGGTCGGCCTCGCGGGCCACTGCCAGCAGGCGCTGCCGGTCGGCCACCGGCACCAGCAGCAGGGGGTGGTCCTTCATCTCGCAGCCGAGGCGGGCGTCGATCTCCCCCGCCTCGAGGTGCGCGAAGCTCACGACGGGGCCGCTGCCGCCGCCGAAGCCACCGAAGCCCACCGGGCCCTTCACGAACTCGGTCTTGGGGAAGACCCAGCCGAAGCGGTAGGCCGCGCCCTCCTGGGTGCGGGAGTAGGCCTCGAGGGCGTCCATCATCACCGCCACGATGCTCGACTTGGCCGAGCCGTTGGGGCCGTGCAGGACGATGAGGCGGTCCACCCTCCCCTGGCGGGCGAAGTTCTCCAGGATCCGCAGCAGGCGCCGGGCCACCGCGTCCTGCCCCGCCACCGCGCCCCGTCCGTCGGCGAAGGGGGCGTCGAAGAGGCGGTGTCGGCGGAAGGCCCCGGTGGGGACCCGCCGCTCCTCGCTCCCGAAGTGCTCGAAGGCCCCCAGGAGCATCTGGGGGGCGCTGCGGGCCCAGGCCGCAGGCGACCTCAGGTAGCCCTCGAGGTAGGCGTCGAAGGAGAGCAGGCTGCGCCCCTCCTCGAAGCGGCGGGTGACCGCCGTGGCGACCTCTTCCAGGAAATGACCGGCGTCCATGGGACCCTCCCTCCGTAGACCACTCTAGGCCCAAATCGCCCCTGGCAGGCAGCGAAGTGGCCCGGGCGGGCCCGGCTGGCCTCCCGACCGACGCCGCGCGTCAATTGTGGACTCGAAGGCTCCCCCCTCCTCCGACCTTTGGTTACAATCCCCAACCGTGAGCGTCATCATCGGAATCGACCTGGGGACCACCAACTCCTGCGCGGCCTTCATGGACCCGTCGGGGAAGGTGAAGCTCATTCCCTACAAGGATGGCACCCACACGATCCCCTCCATCTTCGCGGTGGACGACAAGGGGAACGAGCTGGTGGGGCACGACGCCAAGCGTCAGTGGCAGCTCAACCCACGCAACACGATCTACGCCTCGAAGCGGTTGATCGGCCGGAACTACAAGTCCGACGTCGTCGACACGATGGCCAACGTCGTGGCGTACGAGATGCACGAGGGCACCGAGGAGAACGAGGTGCTCATCCGGGTCGGCGGCCGGGACTTCCACATGTCCGAGATCGCCGCTCGCATCCTGGAGAAGGTGCGGGGCGTGGCCCAGGACTTCCTCCAGATGCCGGTCACCCAGGCCGTGGTCACCGTCCCGGCCTACTTCACCGACCGGCAGCGGCAGGCGGTGAAGGACGCGGGCAAGAAGATCGACCTCGAGGTGGTGCGGATCATCAACGAGCCCACCGCCGCGGCCCTCGCCTACGGCGTCGGCAAGCAGATGAACGAGACCGTGCTGGTCTTCGACCTGGGCGGCGGCACCTTCGACGTCTCGGTGATCGAGATCCGGGACCGGGTCTTCGAGGTGAAGTCCACCGGCGGCGACATCTTCCTGGGCGGCATCGACTTCGACAACGCGCTGATCTCCTTCATCCTGGGCGAGTTCCGCTCCGAGCACGACATCGACCTCTCCACCGACCCGGTGGCGATGCAGCGGATCAAGGACCTGGCCGAGCGCACCAAGATCGATCTCTCCGAGCGCGAGTCGGTGCCCTTCTCGATCCCCTTCGTGACGATGACCCCCCAGGGGCTCCCCCTGAACATCGACGTGACCATCGACCGGGAGCTCTTCCAGGCCCTCACCTCGCCGCTCCTCGAGCGCTGCGTCGCGAAGGTCGACGAGGTCCTCTCCGAGGCGGGCTTGACCGCCGACCAGATCGACGAGGTCATGCTGGTGGGCGGCCAGTCCCGGATGCCGCTCATCCACCAGCAGCTGACCGAGTACTTCGGCCAGGCGCCCTCCAAGGCCGTGCACCCGGACGAGGCCGTGGCGATCGGCGCCGCCCTCTACGCCCACAGCCTCGAGGACGACACCGAGCTGCGCATCCAGCTCCTCGACGTCATCCCCATGGCCATCGGGCTCGAGCGGGCCGGCGGGAAGTTCCACAAGATCTTCGACCGCAACGCCCCCCTCCCCAACGCCAAGGCCATCACCGCCACCACCAGCTTCGACGGCCAGAGCTCCCTGGCGATGCGCATCTACCAGGGCGACGCCGACGAGGCCACGGAGAACGAGCTCCTCGGCGACTTCCTCTTCGAGGGCATCAAGTCGGCGGCCGCGGGCTCGGCGCGGGTCGAGGTCACCTTCGATCTGAACATCGAGGGCATCCTCACCATGTCGGCCAAGGATCCCGACTCCGGACGCGAGATGAAGACCACCGTCCGGGTGAAGGCCAGCAGCTGATCCACGGGGGTGCCGCGCACCCCCGCCCGATCACCCAGCTTTCTTCTCGAGCGCGAGCACCGGCTCCTCGCCGCGCTCGATCACGCCCTTGGTGATCTTCACTTCCTTGACCCCCTCCTGGAAGGGGGTGTCGTACATGATGTCGAGCATGGCGTTCTCCATGATCGACCGCAGACCGCGGGCGCCGGAGGAGCGCTCGACGGCCTCGCGGGCCACCGCCCGCAGGGCGCCGTCGGTGAAGTGGAGCTTCACGCCCTCCATCTCGAAGAGCTTCTGGTACTGCTTCACCAGCGCGTTCTTCGGACCGGAGAGGATGGTCACCAGGTCGGACTCGGAGAGCTCGTCCAGGGTCGCGATGACCGGCAGCCGGCCGACGAACTCGGGGATCAGGCCGAACTTCACCAGATCCTCGGGCTCGATGGCGGCCAGGAGCTCGCCCACGGTGTTGTCGGCCTTGGTGGCGATCTTCGCGCCGAAGCCCAGGCCCTTCACGCCGACCCGGCGGCGGATCGTGTCCTCGATGCCGCCGAAGGCGCCGCCGCAGATGAAGAGCACGTCGCTGGTGTCGACCTGCACGTACTCCTGCTGGTTGTACTTCTTGCCGCCCCGGGGGGTGACGTTGGCGCGGCTGCCCTCGACGATCTTCAGGAGGGCCTGCTGCACGCCCTCGCCAGAGACGTCCCGGGTCACCGAGGGGGTGTCGCCCTTGCGAGCGATCTTGTCGATCTCGTCGATGTAGACGATGCCGCGAGAGGCCCGGTCCACGTCGTAGTCGGCGGCGTGGAGGAGGTTCTGGATGATGTTCTCCACGTCCTCGCCCACGTAGCCGGCCTCGGTGAGGCTGGTGGCGTCGGCGATCGTGAAGGGCACCTCGAGCATCCGGGCCAGGGACTGGGCCAGCAGGGTCTTGCCGGAGCCCGTGGGGCCCAGGAGCATGATGTTGCTCTTCTGGAGCTCGACCGGCTCCTCACCGGCCGGCCGGCTGCCCGCGGTGGCGGTGCCGCTGCGGCGGTTGGTGCGCTTGGAGTGGATCCGCTTGTAGTGGTTGTAGACCGCGACCGCGAGGACCTTCTTGGCGCGCTGCTGGCCGACGACGTAGTCGTCGAGGAAGGTCTTGATCTCCTCCGGGGTGGGGAGGTTCATGCTCGAGGCTTCGTCCTCGCGCTCGGCCTCCTCGGCCACGATGTCGTTGCAGAGCCGGATGCACTCGTCGCAGATGTAGACCGTGGGGCCGGCGATGAGCTTGCGCACCTCGCGCTGGCCCTTGCCACAGAAGGAGCAGGACAGATTTCCGGGTTGATGATCGCGACGACTCATGAGGCTCGTTTCGAGAGTACCACCATTTTGGGCCCGTACTTCCTTTTGTACAGCGTTTCGAGGGTCTGTGGGGCGCCCTAGGCCGCCCGCTCGGCGGCCAGGGCCTCGAGGTCGGCGGCCAGGGCTCCGGCCCGATCCTTGAGCTCGGGGGGCACGATGGCCAGGCTCTCGGTCGCCTCGGCCAGCTTGGCGGCCGCCCGGGCCAGCTTCTTGAGCCGCACGTGGACCGGGGGCTCCGGAGGGGGCGGGGTCGGCCAGCGGGTCTTGAGCATCTTCTGGACCTTGGCCGCGGTGGGCGGGCTGCCCTCGAAGACCTCTCCCCGGAAGGTGGCGTACTCCTGATCGCCGATCTGCCCCTTGTCCTCGGCCTCGGTGAGGACCCGCAGGACCTCGAAGTCGGGGAGCTTGGCCCGGGCCTCCGGGCGCTCCCGGGCCTCGGCCAGGAGGCTGGGCTCCCGCCGCTCCATGAAGCCGTAGGTGGCGGTGAGCTTGTGGGCGGTCGCCTTCTTGATGTGCAGCTCGCGCTCGCAGTAGCGCTCGAAGTCGTCGAAGCCCCACTCCTTGTAGACGGCGGCGTCCCGCACCTGGGTCAGGAGCTGGCCCAGCTCCACCCAGGCGTGCTTGAAGTCCAGCGCGCTGGCCAGCACCTGAAATCGCAGGGAGCCGGGCGCCAGCTGGGCCAGGCGCTCCTCGATCGCGATCATCGACTTGGTCTTCTTCGTCATGGGCCGGATCTCATACCCGACCCCCCGGCCCCTTGCCACCCGATCGCCTCCACCGCGGCGCTTGCGGGCCCCAGGGACGGGCCCTCCCGGGGGACGCTCACCTCCCGCCGGGCCCGTGCCGGCTCGCCACACCGCCGCTAGGCCCGGCTCCGGCTCGCTCGGCAGCGGCACCGCCCGGATCGGAGGTGCGCGAGCGGCCGGGCGGTACCGCCGACGCCCCCGAGAGGGCCCGTCCCTGGGGCCCGCGCGCCGCTCTCGAGAGACCGCGCGCAGGCCGCGCTATCGGGAGACCGGCCCCCGTTCTTCGATGGTAGCCCGGGAAACCAGGCTCGCGGAGGGACCACTCGGTGCTGAGAGGCGAGCGTCCCCCGGCCAGGTTGCTCCCCCTCAGCCCGCGAAGGCCGCAACGGAAGCACGCGCGTTTTCGGGCGAAGCCCGAAAAGGTGCCCGAACCCGAAGGGTTCGCGTCAGCGGATGGTGAAGGACTGGCTGACGGTCGGGCGCTCGCCGTCGAAGGGCTTGAAGCGCCACTTGGCCATCTCGCGCTGGAAGCACTTCTCCATCGGCGTCCCACGCAGCTGCCGGTTGTCGATCCAGATCTTGCCGACCTTGCCGGCGTTGGTGACCACGAACTCGAAGGGGATGCTGCCCTTGAAGCCGGTCCGCTGGACCTCCTCCTTGATGCAGGGGAAGAGGGTCGAGGACTGCTTCTTCAGCACGCTCTGGATGTGGCCCATGTCGTACTGGGGCTTGCCCATCGCCAGCCCGTCGGAGTCGGCCGGCCCGGTCTCTCCGCCGGGGGCCTGGGTCCCGGCCGCGCCCGCGGAGGCCACGGCGGTGCCCTCGGGCTTCTTCTCGGTGCCGCTGGGCTTCTTGCCGGTGGAGCCGGGCTTCCTCCCGGAGGTGGCCGGCTTCCTGCCGCTGGTGGAGGTGGCGCCCGGGCGCCGCTCGCCCTCGGGCAGGTCCACGTCGAGGTAGTCCTCCCCGGCCTCGCCGGAGAGGTGGGTGGAGAGGGAGGCCAGCGCGATCACCGGCGGGCTGACGGTGATGCCGATCTCGGCGAGCTCGGCGGAGCTCTCACCGATCCGCCGGGAGGTCACGTAGTACCAGGCCCCGCCGGCGACCATGGCCACCAGGATCACCGCCGAGACGGCGATGACGGCCAGCTTCACCCGGCGGGAGCGCCGGCGGGCGGCCTCGTCGCTCTTCTTCTCCCGCATGACCCGGGAGCGGGCCTGCGCCTTGGCCACGTGGACCCGGAAGAACTCGAACTCCCGCAGGTGCCTCCACTCGCCCTCGTCCTCGTTGGCCACCATGGACTCGGGGGTGATCTCACCCGAACCGAGCTTGTCGATGATCGTCGAGGCCGGGACGGGCCCCATCAGGAGGTCCCTGTCCTTGAACAGCCACTGTCCGCCACTCGTGCCCAGATCCATGCTCGTCATTCGGGGTGCCCATCTTGAAGTTCCGGGCGGCCTCTCTGCCGCCTTGCCCTCGCTTCCCCGATGCGACGCAGTCTAGCATGAACCCGATGCGATACGCGCTTCGGTTGGCCTACGACGGAGGGGCCTTCGTGGGCTGGCAGCGCCACCCCGGGCAACGCACCGTGCAGGGGGTGGTGGAGGAGGCCCTCGCCGAGCTGGGCTGCCCCACCACGGTGCAGTGCGCCTCCCGCACCGACGCCGGCGTGCACGCCCTCGGGCAGATCGCCCACTTCAAGGCCGAGGAGGCCCTGCCCCCCGACCTGGCGCCCCGGCTCGCCGCCCGGCTCCCGGCCGACCTGCGCCTCCACGGCCTGGTGGAGGCCCCGCCCCGCTTCCACGCCCGCTTCTCGGCGCGGGGGAAGATCTACACCTACCTCGTCTGCCTCCCGGCCGCGCCGGAGCGGATCGAGGCGGACGCCTTCCTCCGGGAGCGGGTCTGGACCCTCCCCGATCCCCGCTCCTTCCCCGAGCGGCCGGCCGGGGGCGGCCTCGATCTGCCGGCCATGCAGGCCGCGGCCGACGCCCTGCGGGGCCGGCGGGACTTGAGTGGCCTGGCCACGATTCGCCGGCCGGTGCACGACCGGCGGAAGACCCGCCGCAAGATGGGGGTCCTGCGCTGGCGCTCCCTGCCCTACCCCGGCGAGGCCGGCGGCGTGCTCCACGCGCTCACGGTGAGCGGCGACGCCTTCCTGAAGCACCAGATCCGCAACCTGGTCGGCCTCCTCGTCGAGGTCGGCTACGGCCGGATCGCGCCGGCCGAGGTCGCGGGGCTGGTGGCTTCGCGGCGGACCCACCAGGGTCCGCGGGCACCCGGCCGGGGCTTGATGCTCCAGCGGGTGCGCTACCCGAAGGGACTGGATCCCTTCGGGTAGGCGAGCGGACTAATCCAGCAGGGCGCGACGGACCCGACGCAGCTCGTCGGAGAACTCGCGGTCGATGAGGGTGGTGACCAGGGCGTCGAGCTCGTCGTAGGCGGTCTCGAGGCGCTTCTGGTCGGCGTCCAGGGGGAGGCTTCCACGGATGGTGGCGTTCATCTAGCGATTCCTCTCATGCTCGACCGCCTCCTTGTAGAAGCGGGCGAAAGGCAGCTCGTTGACGTTCTTCTCGGCGACGATCCGGTACCAGCGAAGCTCGGTGCTCATCCTTCGTCCCTTCAGATCAGGTGGGCGTACTTGCCCAGCAGGTCGGAGATGGCCTCACGGAGGTACTCGCTCTGACGCACGCGGGTGTGGACCGAGAGGTCGCGGAGGCGCTCGTAGTCCTCGCGGGGGAGGCGAATCACGAGTCCAGTGAGGCGGCGGGTCTTCGGCGATGCGTCGTACACGGGTCCTCCGGGGCGGGGGTTGTCCTACATCCACCTCCACCGTAGCAGCGGGTAAGACACGGTCAAAAAAGTTACCCGTCTCACCGTGGAAAAGCCGTGCACGTCCACGTGCACGTTCACGTTCACGGCCTTTCCCTAGAACCGAAGTTGAAGCGCGGCTCTCGCCTCGGCCCAGCCGAACATCGCGGCGCCGGCGGTGCCCAGCGCGCCGAGCTCGAGGACCAGCCCGGCGTCGGGCCCGAGCTCGTAGATCATGCCCCCCGCCGCCCGCAGCCCCGCCTGCGGTCCCCCGTGGTAGGCGAGCGCCAGCTCGATCTCGAGGAAGGTCTTCCAGCGCTCCCGCCCGAAGTAGGTGCGGTAGCCACCGGAGAGCATCACCCCGGGCCAGGCGGCGAGGTAGCTGCCGCGCAGGCGCAGGCCCACCTCGTCGCCGGAGCCCTCGAGGCCGCGGGCGAGGCGCAGCTCGAGCCCGATCCCGGGGCCGTCCTCGGCCTGGCCCCGCAGCACCGAGCGCATGGCGTAGAGGAAGACCGGCGCCACCTCGAGGACCGTCCGGCCCGCGTGATCGAGCCCCCGCAGCGGCGGGTCGAGGTAGCGCGCGCTCCCCTGCCCCGCCGGTGCCGCCGCGGCGCCCAGCGGCACGAGCAGGAGGAGGGCGAGCAGCAGCCCGCCCACCCGCGAGGGAGCTGTCGTCATGGCCCCGGGTCTAGCGGCGCCGGCGAAGCCCGAGGAGCGCCAGGCCCGCGAGGAGGAGCGAGAGCCCGAGCCCCGTGGGCCCGCGGGCGCTCTCGCAGCCACCGGCGGGCTGCAGGGCCGAGCGCAGCTCGGGGATCGAGCTCTGCCAGACCAGGGTCTTCACGTTGCCGGCCTCGTCCCGCACCCTCGCCTCGAGGCTGCGATCGTCGACGCCGAGGGTCGTCTCGGCCTCCGGCCCGAAGGAGGTGAAGGCCCCGCCGTCCCGGGCGAAGGCGTACTCCAGCCGCCCGGCCGGGGTGACGTCGTCCCGGGCCTCGACCCGCACCACGCCGCTCTCGGGCTCGACCAGCAGCCGCGCCGTGGGGGCGGCCCAGTCGATGATCACCTCGGCCGCGGCCGGGGTGGGATCGAGGGTGTGGTAGTCGTCCAGCGCCCGCGCGCGCACCTCGATGCGGTGCCGCCCGGGCAGCAGCAGCTGCCGGGCCCGCACGGTGATCTGCCGGGCGGTCGAGAAGGGCGACCAGAAGCCGCCGTCGATCCGGTACTGCCACTCGAGGCCGGGGGAGCCCTTGCGCGCGTCGTGGCCGCTCAGGGCGAGCCGGACCTCGGGCCGGGGCAGCGGGACGCCGACGACGGGCCGCATGGCCTCCTCGAGGGGCGTGCGCACGTCGAGGACGGTCACGCCCGTCTCGACCACGAAGGGCGCCGGGGTGGCCGGGTTGAAGAGGAGGTCGGCCAGGATGCCCATGTGCTCGAAGTGACCGGGCTCGCTGGGGCGCGCCACCATGCCGCCGATCTTCTTCACGTCGAGGCCGAAGCCCTGCAGATCCGGCAGGGCGATGGGGCCGAGGGCGTCGGCCAGCATCGGCTCGATGAGGCCGATGATCGCCGGGATCAGGTCCTCGAGGACGGCCGGATCCTCGGCGAGGATCTCCGAGTTCATGGCCTGGATGTTGGTGACCAGGCTGCCGAGGTCGCCCAGGATCGGCACCAGCTCGTTCTGGGCGGTGAACTCCAGCGCCAGCGGCAGGGCCAGGTCCATCTTCAGGGTGAAGAGGCGGACCATCCGCTCCTCGATCTGCGCGTAGAAGTCGAGGTGCAGGTCGGGGAGGTTCACCGTCAGCAGGGGCTCGTCGATCACCTTGACGCCGTTCTCGTCGTGCCAGGTGCCCGCCCCGATGTCGACCGTGGGCCGGTCCTTGGGCCGCAGGCCGATGAACATCGGCGCGTTGCGGCCCTCGGTGAGGCTGTCGAGGCTGGGCAGGAAGGTCTTGAAGAGCCCGGCGGAGATGAGATCGAGGGTGTCGCTGCCGATGTTCAGGCAGAGGCCGCCGCCCCGGTAGAGGTCGTAGAGGAACTTGTCGAGGAAGCGGTCGGAGACCCCGACCCCCGCGTGGAAGCTGTTGACGCCGGCGTTGGTGGCCTCGATGGGGAAGTCGATCCGCGGCGGCGGGTCGGTGGCGGGCAGGCTGCTCGCGTCGGGCACGCAGGCGTGGGGCTGGGCGTAGGAGCCGGTGATCACGCGCAGGTCGAGGGGCGCGCCGTTGACCCGCACGTAGGGGTCGGCCACGGGCTGGGCCTCCTGGCCGGGGGCGACGAAGACGTCGATCGGGGCCGAGGCGCCGCCGGTGAGGGCGCCGAGGAGCTGGCCGACGTCGAGGTTGCCCACCATGCCCATCGGGGAGCGCACGCAGGAGGAGGTGGTGGGGTTCATGCACCAGCCGGTGGAGCCGTCGCAGGTGGCGCCGCCGCCCACGCCCGTCGCGCAGCCCGCGGTGAAGTAGTCGCAGGGCATGCAGGTCATGTCGTCGATGGTGCCCTGCACCTGGCCGTTGATCTGGTCCTGCAGCATGCCGTTGGCGAAGCCGGCGATGAGGTCCCGGATGAAGCCCCAGTCGGCCATGTCGCAGAGCAGACCGCCCTCGACCCGGAAGTCGTTGCACGAGAGGGAGACGTCGAGGTTCTCGAGGTCGAAGGTCGTCACCTTCATCAGGGGGTCGACGCCAAGGACGACGTCCGCGCTGATGGGCTTGTTGGTGACCGTGATCGCCAGATCGAAGTTGATCTCGGCGCAGACGAAAAGGTTCTGGCAGATGCCCAGGGGGATGTTCGGCGCGGTGACGTCGAGGTTGGCCGAGAGGTGGAGGCGATCGGCCGCGACGGTGGAGAGGGCGATGTCGTGGATGTCCGCCGTGATCGGGCAGGGGCTGCCGCCCTCGCAGATCACCTGCTGGCTGTTGCAGCCGAAGGTCGGGCAGCTCATGTTGCCGCCGGCCGGCATGTCGAAGGCCAGCCCGCCGGCCATGAAGCTCTCGACGATCGGGGTGAAGTTGGCCTCGACGTAGTTGAGGCCCTCGGGGGTCACCTGCAGGAGCATGCCGTCGTAGATCTTCTCGGCCTCGTCCATGTCGGTGGCCAGCGGCGTCTCACCGCAGCCGCAGCCGCTCCCTCCACTGGAGGAGCACCCCATCGCGACGAGGACGAGGGCGGAATAGGTGAGGCTCTTCGGCAGGCGGCGGCGACGCATACGGGTCCCTCCCAAGGTGACCTCTCATTCTACAGAGTGCCTGGAAGACCGGTCAAACAGAGCTTTGCCGGCCCCGGATCAGAGCAGCTCGTTCAGGGCCCCGAGGCGGTAGCCCTCGAGGTCGAGGGCGACGTAGGGGAAGCCCGCCTCGCGGACCGCCTCCAGGACCTGCGCCCGCACCCCGGGCTCGAGGAGGCGGGGGATCTCGTCGACCCCGAGCTCGAGCCGGGCCACCGGGTGGTGGTCCCGCACCCGCAGGACCCGGAAGCCCAGCGCCGCCAGGGCCGCCTCGGCCTTCCCCACCCGGGAGAGGCGCAGCTCGGTCACCTCGGTGCCGTAGGGGATGCGGCTGGCCAGGCAGGCGGCGGCGGGCTTGTCCCAGATCTCCAGGCCCAGCGCCCGGGCGCCCTCCCGGATCGCCTCCTTGCCCAGGCCCGCCTCGTCGAGGGGCGAGCGGACCCCCTGCTCCCGGGCGGCCTCCCGGCCGGGCCGGTGATCCCCCCGGTCGTCCCGGTTGAAGCCATCGACGATCGCCGCGAGGCCCAGGCGCCCGGCCTCGCGGTGGGCGATGGAGTAGAGCTCGCTCTTGCAGTGGAAGCAGCGATCCGCGTCGTTCTTCCGGTAGTCGGGCAGCGCCCCCTCGTGGGAGTCGACCTCCAGGTGGCGCACCCCGAGCGCGGCCGCGATCCGGGCGGCGGCCTCGCGCTCTCCCGGCGCCAGGGAGGCCGAGATCGCGGTGAGGGCCACGGCCCGATCGCCGAGGACGGCGTGGGCCTCGGCCAGGAGGTAGGCCGAGTCGACGCCCCCCGAGAAGCAGACCAGGACGCTCTCGAGGGACTCGAGGATCTGGCGCAGCTCGGAGGACCCGGAGCTGCCGTGCTCTCTGCTAGCGACGGCCACGCTTCTTGGCCACCTTCTTCTTCGTGGTCTTCTTGGTCGGCTGCTTCTTGGCGACCTTCTTCTTCGTCGCCTTCTTGGCGGTCTTCTTCGAGCCGGCCCGCTGGCCGGCCGTCTTCTTCTTGGTCGCCTTCTTGGCCGTCTTCTTCTTGGCGGGCTTCTTGGCGGCCTTCTTCTTGGCGGCCTGCTTCTTGGCCTCGGCGGCCTTCTGGGCGGCGGCCTTCTTCTTCGCCGCGGCCTGGCGCGCCTGCTCCCGCTTCTTCGCCTCGGCGAGCTTGCGAGCCTCGATCTTCTTGCGGGCAGCCTCCTTCTTGCGGGCGGCGGCCTCCTTGGCCTTCTGGCGCCGGGCAGCCTCGCGCTCGGCCTTCAGGCGGCGCTTCTCGGCCTCCTTCGCCTTCTTGGCGGCGACCTTCTCCCGGGCCTCGGCCCGCTTGCGCTCGCGCTCCTCGACGACGCGGCGGCGCGCCTCTTCCTTCTGCTGCCGCTCGGCCTCCTTGCGCTGGAGCTCGGCCTCCTTCTTCTGGCGCTCGGCCTCCTTCTTGGCCTGCTCCTCCTCCTTCTCCCGGCGCTTCTCGTCGATGAGGCGCTGGCGGGCGTCCTTCTTGGTGAGCTCCTCGCGGCGCTTGGCAACGTCGGTCTTCGCCGCCTTGGCCTCCTTGGCGGCGGCGGCGGCCGTGGCCCGGGCCAGCTTCTGGGCGGAGGGGCCGTGCCCGAAGAGCGCGACCTTCTGCTCCTGCTTGGTGAGGAAGCCGTTGCGGTGCAGGGCCTGCAGGACGGTCGCCGCGCAGGCCTCCACCGTCTCGTTGCCGGTGTCGAGGACCACCTCGGCCGCGACCGGCGGCTCGTAGGGCTCGGTGATGCCGGTGAAGTGCGGCAGCTCACCGGCCAGGGCCTTCTTGTAGAGCCCCTTCACGTCCCGCTTCACCAGCACGTCCACCGGGCAGTCGGTGAAGATCTCCACGAAGTGGCCGATGTCCCGGCGCAGCTCCTCCCGGACGACCCGGTAGGGGCTCACCGCCGCGGCGATGGTCACCACGTGGTTGCGGGTGAGCAGCTCGCACATCCAGCCCATCCGCCTCACGGCCTCGTCCCGGTCCTCACGGCTGTGGCCCAGGCCCCGGCCGAAGCGATCCATGAGCTCGTCCTCGTCGACGATCTCCACGGCCCGCCCGGCCGCCTGCAGTCGCGCCGCCACATAGTGGGCCAGGGTGCTCTTGCCCGAGCCGCTCATTCCCGTGAACCACACCGTCACGCCGTTGTCCGCCATCGCGTCCTCCACTCTCCTGTGTGCGCCGCCTCCCCTCGTCCCTCCCTAGTCGGAACTCCCGGTTCGGCGCCTGATTTAGAAGCCGTCTCGACCCTTCAGGTCTCCTCCACCTCGTCGAGCGGCACGGAACCCCGCAGGGGCTCGAGGAGCCCCTGCTCGAAGACCAGCCGGGCGTAGTGGCTGCGCCGCTTCCGGGCGCAGATCACCCGGGAGGGCCCCTCCTCGCCGAGGAGGGCCTCCAGCTGATCGGTGAAGCTTCCCTCGCGCAGCTCGGTGCGGACCTGCAGGCCCGCCTCCAGGGCGGCGCGGCGGATCTCGCCGAGCCGCGCCTCGGCCCGGCTGCGGTAGGCCGGCTCGAGCGCCTCGGCGCTGCGCTCGGTGGCGTCGAAGCCCGCCTGCGAGAGCAGGGAGGCCGTCGCCTGGAGCAGGGCCGGATCCAGGACGAAGAGGGCCAGGAGCTCCCGCCCTCCTCCCCGCGCGACCTGCAGGGCCGCCTCCAGGGTGCGCGGACAGTCCCGGGTGGTGGTGCAGAGCAGCAGCACGGGGCCCGTCTCGCTTCCGGGCGCCCCCCGGGCGCCTCCGGTGGCGCCGGCCCGCTCGGTGGCGCTCATCGATCGCCCCCCTCGCGCCCGGCGCTCCGATCTCCCGGCCGGTCCTGACCCTCCGGCCGGCGCCCCCCGCGCCCCCGGCGGTTACCCCGCCGGCCACGGCCGTGCCGCTTGCCCCCCGGGCGACCTCCCGAGCGACCCCCGAGAGGGACGTCCCGGCCCTCGAAGGCCTCTCCATTCCAGTGGAAGGCCTTCGCGGCGTCCACGCCCTCCTTGCGGGCCGAGAGCACGAGGTACTCGACCCCGGGGTGGAGCGGCTCTCCGTCCCAGAGGGCCCCTCGCTGGTCCTCCTCGGAGAAGTAGCTGCCGACGTCCACATGGGAGTGCCAGATGCTGATCAGGGGGGTCCCCCCCTCCTCCAGCGCCCGGACCAGGGCCTGCTGACGCCCCGGATCCATCAGATAGGCCGTCGCGTTGCTGCGGGGATAGGCCTCGGGATCGGCCTCCCGGTAGCGATCGTAGACGTTGTCCATTGCGTGAACACCCACGGCGATCGCCCCTCTGGGGCCAACCAAACCGGAGATCAGACCACAGGCCTCCTCGGGATAGGCCGCCATGGCCCGGGCCCGGAGCACGTCCAGAATCTCCTTTGGGTACCGCAACTTGGACATCGGGTGCGACCTCTTACCACACCTTTACCAGGTCTGCGATGGGTCCCACACACCGGCCTCGAAATACCGATCGGCCCGATCGGGAAAGAGGGTGACGATGGTCCCGGGCTCTCCGGCCTCGTGCAGGCGCTGCGCCACCCGCAGGGCGCCGGCCAGCGCCGCCCCTCCCGAGTGCCCGACCGCCAGCCCCTCCTCCCGCAGCAGCCGCTCGGACTCGTCCCACCCCGCCTCGGTGCCGATCGGCAGGATCTCGTCCACGACCCCCTCTGGCTGCCAGATCGCCGGCCGGATCGAGCTGGCGAGGTGCTTGAGCCCCTCGAGGCCGTGGAGGCCGTCGTCGGGCTCGACCGCCAGCACCTGCACCGAGGGGGAGAGCGCCTTGAGGCCCCGCCCGGTGCCCATCACCGTGCCGGTGGTGCCGATGCCGGCCACGAAGTGGGTCACCGCGCCGCCGGTCTGGGCCCAGATCTCCCGGGCCGTGCCCAGCTCGTGGGCCCGGGGGTTGGCCGGGTTCGAGTACTGATCGGGGTAGAAGCGGCGATCGGGCTCGGCCCGGACCAGGGCCTGGGCCTTCAGGATGGCGCCGTCCGAGCCCTCGAGGGGGTCGGAGTAGACGATCTCGGCCCCCAGGGTGCGGGTGAAGGCCTTCCGGCCGTGGGTGACGTTCTCGGGCATCACCAGCACGCACTTCAGGCCGAGGGCGGCGCAGAGCCAGCTGTAGGCGATGCCGGTGTTGCCGCTGGTGGAGTCGATCACCGTCCCCCCCGGCTTCAGCCTGCCGTCGGCGAGGGCCTCGGTGAGCATCTGCCGGGCGGCGCGATCCTTCACCGAGCCCCCCGGGTTGAACCACTCCAGCTTGGCCCAGAGGGTGATCCCCTCGCCGAAGCGGGCGTCGGTCCTCGCCAGGCGCACCAGGGGCGTCCTCCCCACCGCCTCGACGAGGGAGGGGAGCACCCTGGCTCCGTATCGATGGGGGGTGCGCATCGACCTTGGCCCGGGGGAGGCGGGCCTAGCGGCCGCCCGCGATGGCCGGGACGATCGAGAGCTCGGCCTCTCCCGCGATGGCCGTGTCCAGGCCCTGGAGGAAGCGGACGTCCTCGTCGCCGAGGTAGACGTTGATGAAGCGGCGCAGCCCGCCCTTGTCGTCGTAGAGCTTCTCGGCGAAGCCGGGGTGGGCGGCCTCGAGGGCGTCGAGGACCTCCTTGACGGTCTGCCCGTCGACGTCGATGACGTCGGCGCCGGCGGTCAGCTTGCGCAGGGGGGTGGGGATCCGGATCTTCACGCTCATCGCTTCTTGGCTCCTTTACGGATGTGGAGGGTGCAGGGAGCGCCTTCGGAGGTGGACCACTTCTGGAGGAGGATCTCGTGGCCCGCGGCCTCGAGGGCCTGCGGCACGTTCTCCATGCCCTCGCCGGGGTCGAGGAGGATCTCGAGGGTGTCGCCCACCGCCAGGGGCTCGAGGGCGAGCTTCGCCTTCAGCAGGTTCATCGGGCAGACCGTCCCCCGCAGATCGACGTGGGCGTTCATCGCTCGCCCCCCGCGGCGCAGGCGGGGCAGCCCTCGCGCCTCGGCAGGGAGAGGGTCCGGCCCCGGGCCGCCAGGCCGTCCCAGACGAAGAGGCGGCCGGCCAGGTGCGGGAGGGCCTCGCCCTCCGGATCCACCAGCCGCTTGATCGCCTCGGTGGCCATCACCGAGCCGATCACCCCGCAGACCGCGCCGAGCACGCCGGCCTCCGAGCAGGGCGGGACCTCGCCCGGGGGCGGGGGCGCCTCGAAGAGGCAGCGGTAGCAGCCGCCGTGGCGGCCGTCGATCAAGGTGACCTGGCCGACGAAGCCCAGCACGCCGCCGTGGACGAGGGGCTTGCCGGCGGCGAGGGCGGCGTCGTTGCAGAGGAAGCGGGTCTCGAAGTTGTCGGAGCCGTCGACGATCAGATCGTGCTCGGCGAAGAGCACCCGGGCGAGGTCCGCGTCGAGCCGGGCCCGCATCCCCTCCAGGGAGAGCTCGGGATCGAGCTCGTGCAGCCGCTCGACGCCGCTCTCGACCTTGGGCCTCCCGAGGTCGGCGCTGCCGTGGAGGACCTGGCGGTGGAGGTTGGAGAGCGAGACCTCGTCGGGATCGAGGAGGGTGAGGTGCCCCACGCCCGCCGCCGCGAGGTAGAGGGCCACCGGAGAGCCGAGGCCGCCGGCGCCGACGCAGAGCACCCGGGCCGCGCCCAGGCGGGCCTGCCCCGCCCCGCCGATCGCGTCGAGGAGCATCTGGCGGGAGTGGCGCTCGAGGCGCGCGTCGTCGGGGGAGCTCATCGGGAGACGTCCTCGTCGAAGAAGGTGGCCAGGGAGTGGTAGCGCTCGCCGGTGTCGCAGAGGAAGGTGAGCACCACGGCCTCGGGGGGCAGCGTGGCGGCGACCTCGAGGGCCACCACCACGTTCGCCCCCGAGGAGATGCCCACCATCAGGCCCTCCTCCCGGGCGAGGCGGCCGCGCATCTCCCAGGCGGCCCGGTCGCCGACGGCGCGGACCTCGTCGTGGGCTCCGCGATCGACCACGGCCGGGACGAAGCCGGCGCCGATCCCCTGGATCCGGTGGAGCCCCGGCGCCCCGCCCGAGAGGACCGCCGAGCCCTCCGGCTCGACCGCCACCAGCCGCACGCCCGGGAAGCGCTCCCGCAGGGGGCCGGCGATCCCGCCGAGGGTGCCGCCGGTGCCCACCCCCACCACCACCGCGTCCAGGCGGGCCTCGCCCCCCGCGCGGGCCGCCTCCCCCTCCAGGGCCTCGATGATCTCGGGCGCGGTGTGCTCGCGGTGGGCCCGCGGGTTGTCGGGGTTCTCGAACTGGGCGGGCATGAAGGCCCCGGGGGTCGCGGCCAGGAGATCCTCGGCGGCGGAGATCGCGCCCTCCATGAACGCCGCCGGCTCGGTGAGGATCACCTCGGCGCCGAAGGACTCGAGGAGCTGGCGCCGCTCGAGGCTCATGTCGGCGGGCATGGTCAGGACGCAGCGGTAGCCCCGGGCCGCGCAGACCAGCGCCAGCCCCACGCCGGTGTTGCCGCTGGTGGGCTCGATGACGGTGCCGCCCTCCTTCAGCTCGCCGCGGGCCTCCGCCTGGCGGATCATCTCCAGGGCGATGCGGTCCTTCACCGAGCCGGCCGGCTCCAGCTGCTCGCACTTGAGCAGGAGCCGGGCGGCGCCGGGGGGCTGCAGGCGCCCGAGGGCGAGCAGGGGCGTGCCCCCGATGGCCCCGAGGATCGAGTCGATGGCGGGCGGCGCGACCGCCTCTAGCGGGAGGGACACGGCGCTCCTCACCTTAGATGAAGTACATGAGCTGATCCGCCGGGGTCTCGCGGGAGAGGCCCGCGGCCTCGCCCCGGGCGCAGAGATCCTCGAGGGAGATCCCGTCGAGCACCCCCTCGACCCGCTCGCCGAGCTCGTCCCAGACCTCGGCCAGGAAGCGCTCCCCTCGATCGCGCTCGCCCTGCTTCGGTGGGCCCGGGGGCGACTCGAAGCGGATCGGCCCCTCGGTGGCCCGCACGACGTCCCCCACCCGGATCTCGGCCGCCGGGCGCGCGAGGTAGTAGCCGCCCCGGGGGCCACGGACCGCCGCGAGGATCCCGGCCTTCTTGAGGGCCTGGAAGATCTGCTCCAGGTAGCGGGGGGTCACGCCCTGGCGGCGGGCGATGTCCTTGACGTGGGTCGACTCGCCCCGGTTGTGGTAGGCGATGTCGAAGACACCGCGCAGGCCGTAGCGCGCTCGGGTGGAGAGTTTCATCGGTTTTCTCGGGAATGCGTTCTTGACCGGTCCTATCGGTTAGGTAGGGCCCCGTGGCCCGCCTGTCAAGGCGCCCCCCTCACCAGGTGAGGACGAGCTTCCCGAAGATCCCCCCGCCGGCCAGCCGCGCGTGGGCCTCCCCCACTCGCTCCATGGGCAGGGTGCCGGCCAGGACGGGCCTCAGCCGGCCCTCGGCGAAGCCCGGCAGGGCCTGCGCGGCGAAGGCCTGCACCAGGGCGGCCTTCTCCTCCCCGGGCCGCGAGCGCAGCACCGTGCCGGTGAGGGTGATCCGGGCGGCCAGGAGGCGGCCCAGATCCAGCTCGGCCCGGGCGCCCCCGAGCAGCCCCACCAGCAGCCAGCGCCCGCGCGGCGCGAGGCAGCGCTGGGTCTCGGAGAGCTGGGAGGCGCCGACCAGGTCGAGGACCACCTCGGCCCCCCGGCCCCCGGTCCGCTCCCGGACCCAGGCCGCCAGGCCCTCCCCGGGCGCCCGCCCGGCCGCGAGGCCCAGCGGGCGGGCCGCCTCGATCTTCTCCGGGCTCCGGGAGGAGGCCAGCACGGTGGCCCCGGCGCGGGAGGCGAGCTGCACCGCGGCGGTGCCCACCCCCGAGCCGAGGGCGTTCAGGTAGAGGGTCTCGCCGGCGCGCAGCGCCCCCTGGAGGATCAGGGCGTCGAAGGCGGTGAGGAAGGCCTCGGGGATCGCCGCGGCCTCGGCGGCGGGAAGGCCCTCGGGCCAGGGCAGGAGCTGCCCGGCGGGCACGTTGGCCTCCCGGGCCATCGCGCCCCCGGCGGTCAGGGCCATCACCCGCTCCCCCACCGACCAGCCCTCGACCCCCTCGCCGAGCGCCACGATCGCCCCGGCCAGCTCCAGGCCCGGCACCTGCGGCGGCACCCCCGGGGGCGCCGGATAGAGACCCATCCGCTGGAGGAGATCCGCGCGGTTCAACCCCGCCGCGGCGACCTCCACCCGGACCTCGCCGGGCCCCGGCTCGGCGAGCTCGAGGGTGCCCAGGGAGAGCACCTCCGGCCCGCCCGCGCCCTCGATGATCACGGCTTCCACCTTGCTCATGCCGGGAACCTATCCCGCGCACGCGCACGTGCACGAGCACGCGCACGGCTTTTCCATGGGGTCCTGGCCTCCGGATCCCCCCTCCCCGTACAATCCCCCGAGCATGGCCGATCCCCTCCCCTCCGCGCCTCCCCCTCCCGGAGCCTCCACTCCGGTCGAGCGGCGGGGCATGGAGGTCGAGGGCTTCCTCGCCTCCCTGGATCCGACCCGCTCGACCTCCCTCGGCCGGCACAGCTACGTCGAGCTGCGCTTCGTCACCCGGGCGCGCACCCTCTTCTACGCCCGCCTGGCCTTCCTCACGATCGGCCTGGGCGTGCTCGCCATCCCCGGCTGGTCGGCGGCCTTCGGCATCCGCAGCCTCTGGGCCTTCGCCGTCTACTTCGGGATGGTCGGCTACTCGGTGGCCAGCTACCTCGTGCTGGACCGTCCCCGGGCGAACCGGGTGGTCACCTTCGTGACCCTCTGCCTCGACCTGCTGGTGATGGTCTACCTGATCGCGGCCTCGGGCGGCCTGGGCTCCCCCCTGCTGGCCACCGAGCTGATGTTCACGATGCTCTTCGTGATCCTCTTCCCCAAGCCGCTGGCCATCCTCCCGCCCCTGCTCACCCTCCCCATCGTCGCCCAGATCGACCAGCTGCTCTGGGGCCACAAGGTGGCCGTCCTCGATCTCTTCGTGCTGCTCTGGTACTCGGCCATCAACTTCATCATCGTCTACGTGATGGTCTACCTGAACGAGCGCGAGCAGGCTCAGCACGAGGAGCTGGTCGTGCTCCAGGACGGCCTCAAGGAGCTGGCGGTGGTCGAGGAGCGCAACCGCCTGGCCCGGGAGATCCACGACGGCCTCGGCGCCTCCCTCTCCTCCCTGATCATCCAGGCCGAGTACCTCGAGCAGCTCGGCCGCCAGAACAAGCCCGAGCAGGCGGAGACCCTGGTCCGGGAGATCCAGGAGCTCAAGGGCGTGGCCGAGGAGAGCATCGACGAGCTGCGCCGCAACATCTCCATGATGCGGGACGACTTCGAGCTGCTCTCGGCCATCGAGGACTACTGCCGGACCTGGGAGGCGCGCTCGAAGCTGCCGGTGCACTTCGACCACCTCGGGCGCCCACCCGAGCTGCCCTCCGAGGTCTCGCTGACGATGTTCCGCATCCTGCAGGAGTGCCTCACCAACGCCACCCGCCACGCCGAGGCCCGGAAGGTGGACGTGCGCCTCGCCTGGGTCGCGCCGCGGGTGAAGCTGGAGATCGTCGACGACGGCAAGGGCTTCGTGGCCGACCCCTCGCTCAAGGGCCACTACGGGCTCCTGAACATGCGGGAGCGGGCGAAGAAGGTGGGCGGCGGCCTCGAGATCGAGAGCGCCGAGGGTGAGGGCACGAAGGTGCGCTTCGAGGTCGAGCTCGGCAAGGCGGCCCGGGCCTGAAGGAGAGGACCGATGAACGTGATCCGCGTGATGGTGGTGGAAGACCAGCCGAAGATCTTGCGCAACCAGCTCAAGCTCCTCTCTACCTTCGAGGAGATCGAGGTCGTCGGCACGGCCCCCTCCGGTGAGAACGCCCTGGAGCAACTCGAGGAGCTCTCCCCCGACGTCATCCTCCTCGACCTCGGGCTGCCCGGCATCGACGGGATCGGCGTCACCCAGGAGGTGAAGGCCCGCAAGCCCGAGATCGAGATCCTCATCTTCACGATCTTCGACGAGGAGGATCGGGTCCTCGAGGCCATCAAGGCGGGCGCCTCCGGCTACCTCCTGAAGGGCACCGAGGCCGAGCGGATCGTCGACGCCATCAAGGAGGTGCGCGGCGGCGGCTCGGTGATCCAGCCCTCCCTCGCCCGCCGCCTCCTGCGCCACTTCCAGGTCACCCCCGACGACTCGACGGTGGGCGGCAGCGCCGACGCCCCCGAGGAGGGCGAGGGGCCGGCCGTCACCCTCACCGCCCGCGAGGTCGAGATCCTCCAGCTGATCTCCAAGGGCCTCTCCAACTCGGAAGCCGCCGAGGTCCTCTCCCTCTCCAAGGCCACGGTGCGGACCCACCTGGAGCACATCTACGAGAAGCTGGACGTGACCAACCGGGTCGAGGCGGTCACCGAGGGCATCCGCAAGGGTATCATCGAGGTCTGATGCCCCTCCTCCCGTCCCGGCGCGCCGCCCTCCTCGCGTCCCTGCTCCTGCTGCCCCTCCTCGCAGGCGGCTGCGCGACCCTCGGCGTGCGCGGCAGCGCGCCCGCCCCCGCCTTCCTCTACCGCTCGGCCCTGAACACCCCGGGAGGCCGCTTCGAGATCTGGTACGACGCCCAGGACGAGGCCGTCGTGAGCGTGGTGCGCACCGCGCTGCAGCGGGCGGCGGAGCGGGTGGGCCGGTGGGGCACCCTCCAGCGCCCGGTGGTGGTGCGCCTCTACCCCACCCACGAGTCCCTCGAGGCCGCGGTGCACCGCTTCGGCTACGACTGGCTGCGAGCCTGGGCGCGCTACGACGAGATCTTCCTCCAGTCGCCCCGCACCTTCTCGGTCTTCGAGCGGGGCGAGGCCAACCTCGCCGAGCTGCTCACCCACGAGCTCACCCACTGCCTGATGTACCAGCTCGCCGCCGAGGAGAGCCGCTGGCGCAAGGTCGACCGGCAGATCCCGATCTGGTTCCGGGAGGGCATGGCCAGCTGGACCGCCGATCAGGGGCGCCGGCGCGTGAGCGAGGGCCGGCTCACCACCTGGCTGCGCTCCGAGCACCACAACCCGCTGGCCGAGGCCGCCTCCCTCTACCGGGACGAGGCGGCCTGGATCTACGGCGCCTCCCACTGGGCCTTCACCTTCCTGGTGGAGCGCTACGGCACCGGGCGGGTCCTGAAGCTGATGGACGCGCTGCGCGAGGGCGCGGGCTTCGGCCGCGGCTTCGAGAGCGTGATGGGCCTCTCGGAGGCCGTCTTCTCCGAGGAGGTGCTGCGCTACTTCCTCTGGGAGGGCTGGCAGGACCGCGAGCACCCCACCGCCCGGCAGACCTTCGAGGGGGGCACGTCGTCGCCGGCCCCGGAGGCCGCCGTGAGCGAGGAGCCGCACCCGGCGACCCCCGCCAGCTAGCGGCTACTTCGCCGGGGTCTCCTTCGCCCAGGGGGGCGAGAGGACGGGCGAGCGCTCGGCGTCCTTGCGCTGCCGCTGCAGCTCGACCTCGGTGATCAGGCTCGCGGGCGCGACCGTCGAGACCGGGACGTAGCCCGACTCGGCGCCGCAGAAGCCGTTGAAGACGCCGCTCTCCTTGCTCACCGCGGCGATCTTGTTGATCACGGTGAGCGGGGTGCCGACGAGCTCGACGCCCCGGACCAGCTCCTTCTTGCCGGTGGCGACGTCGATGCGCCACAGCAGGGTCGGCCTGCCCCGGAAGGCCTGGTAGCCGTAGCCGCTGGTGTTGGTGTCACCGCCGCTGATGTCGGTGACCACCAGGGCGTAGGGCTTGCCCTGGCGCTTCGCCTCGGCGACGAGCTGCTCCTCCAGCGCCGCCCGGCCGACGACCCGCCCGGCGGGCGCCGACGCCACCGGCTGCACCACCAGGTTGGCCATGCGGGCGATGGGATCGTTGTGGCCCTGGGTGCGGCCGTGCCCGTTGCTCTTCGGATCGGCGCCCTTCACCGGCGCCCGGGAGGTGAGGTAGCCGCGCAGCACCCCCGCCTCGACCAGCGAGGCCCGCTGGCCCGGGACCCCCTCGTCGTCGTAGCGGTAGTAGCCGTTGAGCTGCTGCGCCTCCCAGCGCTGGAGCGTCGGGTCGTCGTAGACGTCGATGAAGGCCGGGATCACCTCGCGCCCGAGCTGCCCCTGGAAGGTCTGCCCCTCGTCCTCGTCGTCCTGCCGCTCGCCCTCGAGGCGGTGACCGATGGCCTCGTGGAAGAGCACGCCGGTGGCGTCGGGCTCGAGGAGGGCCGGGCCGGTGTAGGGATCCATCACCGGGGCCTCGCGCAGGGCCAGCAGCTCCTCCATCAGCCGGTCGACCTCTCCGTCGAGGGCCTTGCCGGCCGGCAGCCCCTCTCCCCCCCGGGCGTAGAAGCTGCGCTCGTGACGCAGGAGCATGCCGTCCTCGGCCCGGGTGACCGCCGAGAGGTGCAGGCCGTAGAGCAGCTCCTCCTGGATGAGGCGGGTGCCCTCCGAGGTGACCATCGAGCGGCTCTGGCGCGAGCCGCTGACCCGGATGAGGTTGTCGAAGATCTCGGGGGCGCTGCGGAAGCGCTGGCTGGCGCGCTTGAGCTCCGCCTTCCACCGCTTCCCGTCGAAGGAGAAGGCGAGGGGCGGATCGATGGCCTCGCTCGGCGCCTCCTTCGAGAAGGAGGGGGCCCGCTCCTCCTCCGGCTCGTAGACCTGGTCCCCCCGCTTGGAGAGGAAGTCGGCCAGGGCGCGCTTGTACTGCTGGTCCGTGGCCAGCCAGAGGCTGCCCTTCAGGGCCGCGAGATCACCGTCGAGGGGCGCGTCGAGGCGGGCGCTGTAGGTGGCGCGATCCGGCGGCCCGAAGAAGCCGACCTCCTTGGCGCCGCTGTTGTCGAGCTCGTGGCTGCCCACCCGCACCTCGACGTAGATCGAGCGATCGTGGCGGTCATTGTCCACGACGATGGCGCCGTAGCGCGCCTGCAGCTCGGCGCTCTGGAGGTCCCGCATCGTGTAGGCCACGAAGTAGGGCGGCGCGTTGTCGGCGATCTTCAGCCGGGCGGTGGAGCGCCCGAGCTCGTCCGCCATCGCGTCGAGCTCGAGAACGCGCGGGTCCCCCTTCGCGGCGGGGGCCGCCCCGGCGTCCTTCTTCACCCCCGCGAGGCAGCCGGTGACGAGGAGGGAGACGACGACGAGGAGGGAGCGGCCGGAAAGGTCGATCTTCATGGTTCTCCGAGGACGGCCCGGACCTGCGCCAGGAGCGCTCGCCGGAGGAAGGGTTTGGCCATGTAGGCGTCGGCGCCCGCCTCGAAGCCCCGGTCCTGGTGGGCGGCGTCAACGTAGGCGGCCGTGAGCATGATCACCGGGAGGTTGCCGGTCTCCCCGCCGTCCTTCAGGCGGCGGCAGACCTCGAAGCCGTCCATCTCCGGCAGGTGCAGATCGAGGATCACCAGGTCGAAGCTCTCGCCCGCGGCGCGGGTGAGGGCCTCCTCCCCGCTGCGCACGCCCACGATCTCGAAGCCCTCGGGCCCGAGGTAGCGCTCGAGCACCTTGAGCATGAAGGGATCGTCGTCCACGCAGAGGACCCGTCGTACGCTCATCGCTTCGTCCCCCGTCGGACCCCCGCGAGGCCCTCTTCGGCCGCCTGGCCCAGCTCGCCGTAGGTCTCCGGTGGCTCCACCCGCTCGATCAGATAGGTCGGGCGACCCAAGCTCCGCTCGTGCAGCCGCCCGACGTACTCTCCCAGCAGGCCGAGGCCGAGCAGCTGCAGCCCGGCGAGGGCCGTGAGCCAGGCCGTGGTCGCCTCGCCGGCGAGGAGGCCGATCCCCAGGGCGACCCCGAGGACCCCCAGGCCCAGCAGCGCCACCAGGCGCAGGGGCAGGAAGGTCAGGCTGGTCAGGCCATCCAGGGCCAGCGCGGTCATCTTGCGCAGGGAGTACTTCGTCGCCCCGGCGACCCGCGGCTCCCGGTCGTAGGGCACGGCGCAGTGCTGGAAGCCCGCCCAGGCGACCTCGCCCCGCAGGAAGGCCCGGGGTCCGCCCACCCGCAGGAGCAGCCGCACCACCTCCCGGTCGAGGAGCACGAAGTCCCCCACGTCCTGCTCGAGGCCGGTGCCCGCCAGCAGGGTGACCAGGCGGCGGAAGAGCGCGGCCGAGCGCCGCTTGAACCAGGTGTCCGGGCGGCGGGTGCGCCGCACCCCGTGGACCACCGAGAAGCCCTCCCGCCAGCGCTCGACCATCTCCGGCACGATCTCCGGCGGGTCCTGCAGGTCGGCGTCGAGGATCACCACCGCGTCCCCCCGCGCCCGCTCGAGCCCGGCCAGGAGGGCGGCCTGCTGGCCGAAGCGGCGCAGGAGGCGCACCAGCACCAGGCGGGGGTCCCGGCCCCGGAGGGCCTGCATCACCGCCCAGGTGTCGTCCTCGCTGCCGTCGTCCACCAGGACCACCTCGATCCGCGCCGGGCCCTCCTCCTCCAGCCGATCGAGGATCGGCGAGAGGCGGGCCCAGAGGGCGGGCAGGGCCGCGGCCTCCTCGTTGGCGGGGATCACGACCGAGATCCTCGCTCGCGTCCCCTGCCCCTCCCGGGCCGATCGTCGTCCAGCGCTCATGGTCCGAGAGGAGAGGCTAGACGCCCAGGGGGTGGCCTCACAAGCCCGGAGGGAGGGTTCCCGAACGCGACGCAGCGCGTCTTTCTTCGAGATCCGGGCCGGTGCTACTGCCATGGGCACGTTCGGTCGAACGAATTCAGGGGGGAGGAACCGCCACAGGGCGTGGCGCTTTCGACCACCGCAACCACCATGGATTGGAGAACTTCTCGATGAAGAAGATGATCTTCGTTGCCCTCGCCGCCTTCGCCTTCATTCCGACCTCGGCCTTCGCCGCCAACTACGGCATGGCCGGCTGCGGTCTCGGCTCCATCGTCTTCGGCAGCGACCCGGGCTTCATGCAGGTCTTCGCCGCCACCACCAACGGCACCTTCGCCAGCCAGACTTTCGGCATCACCACCGGCACCTCCAACTGCACCGACGGCGGCGCCGTCGTCCGCGGCCAGGAGCAGAAGGCCTTCGTGGAGGCCAACTACGCCCAGCTCTCCCGCGACACCGCCCGCGGCGAGGGTGAGTACCTGGCCGCCTTCTCCACCCTCCTGGGCTGCAAGGTCGAGAAGCAGAACGAGGTCTTCGTCCGCTCGCAGGCCTCCCACGACCAGATCTTCCAGAGCGAGGCCAACCCGGATCAGGTGATCCAGGGCTTCAAGGCCGCCCTCTCGGCGGACGAGAAGCTCGCCGCCTCCTGCAAGCTCTAGAAGCTGCACCACTCCTCCCCTCTCCCCTCGCGGGGAGAGGGGTCGGATCGAGGGGCCTGGCGAGAGTCGCCGGGCCCTTTGCTTTTTTCACCCCTTTCCTCTTTAGCTTCACCCCGATGCGCCCCGCCCTCGTCGCCCTCCTCCTGGCCGCCCTCGCCTCGCCGGCGGCCGCCGCGCCCACCCTCGACGCCCTCGTCGAGCGGGCCGGGAAGGAGGAGCTGCACCTCCTGCGCGGCTGGCAGCGCCTCGGCCACTGGCGCCCGACCCGGAGCGGCGGCTTCGTCTCCGACGTCGACGGCCCGGACTTCTTCCTCGCGAAGGGGGGCGCGCGCGATCCGGCGGCCGAGCTCTCGGCCACCCTGCGGGCCCTCTTCGAGGCCGGCCCGCCCGAGGACCTCACCCCCGAGGCCAGGAAGGGCTGGCGCCACCCCCAGTGCCGCTTCCCCGCCCGCCTGGCCTTCCTCTCCGGGCTCCTCCCCCTGGCGGAGGCGGGCCTGCCTCGCGTGCGCTGCCCCACCCTGGAGACCTGGGTCGAGACCCTCGATCCGGGCGGCGCGACCCTGGTCTTCGCCGCCTCCTACCTCAACAGCCCCGCCTCGATGTACGGCCACACCTTCCTGCGCGTGGACCGCGCGGACGGGGGCCCCGAGCTCCTCTCCTACGCGGTCTCCTACGCAGCGGTGCCCTGGACCGAGTTCCCTCCCCTCTACGCCATCCTCGGGCTGACCGGCGGCTTCCCCGGCCGCTTCACCTCCTCGCCCTACTACCTGCAGGTGCAGACCTACTCCGAGGTCGAGTTCCGCGACATCTGGGAGTACGAGCTCTCGCTGACGCCGCGCCAGGTGCGGCAGCTGGTGCTCCACGCCTGGGAGCTCGGGCAGACCTTCATCGACTACTGGTTCCTCGACGAGAACTGCTCCTTCCACCTCCTGGCCCTCATCGAGGCGGCGGTGCCCGAGGTGCGGCTCACCGATCGCTTCAACCTCTACACCGTGCCCATCGACACGGCGCGGGCCCTGCTCGAGCAAGCCGGCCTGGTACGGGCGATCCGCCGCCGCCCCTCCCACGTCGCCCGGATGCAGGCCCGCCGCGAGCAGCTCGGCGACGACGAGTGGCGCCTGGTCGAGGCGATCGTCCGCGAGGGCCTCGCCTCCCGGCGGGAGGCGCTCTCGGCGCTGCCCGAGGCCCGCCAGGCCCTCGTCCTCGACTCGGCCCACGACCTCTTCGTCTACCGGCGCGGCCTCCACGATCGCTTCGGTGAGCGGGCCGACACCCCGAAGCGAAGGGCCGAGCGGGCCGAGGTCGACGCCCTGGTCCTCGCCCGGGCGAAGCTCCGCCTGCCCACTCCGGAGACGCCGCTCCCGCCCCCGGTGCGGCCCGACCACGGCCACGACTCGGCCCGGCTGGCCGGCGACGTCGGCCTCGACGGCGGTGGCCCCTTCCTCCGCGCCATGGTGCGGCCCGCCTACCACGACCCCACGGACCCGCAGGAGGGCTTCGACGCCGACACCGCCCTGGAGTTCTTCGCGACCCGGGCGGAGCTGCGGCCTCACCTCGCGCCGGATCCCGACGCCCTCCTCCTCTCGATGGATCTGATCCGCATCTCCTCGCTGACGCCGGTCGGCCGCTGGATCCGCCAGCCCTCCTGGCGCATCCGCTGGTCCGGGGGGATCCCCCTCGACCGCCCCTGCCGGGAGTGGCGCTGCGCGGAGGTGCGCCTCGACGGCGGACCCGGCGTCGCCTGGCGGCCCTTCGGCGACGCCCGCTACACCCTGGCCGCCTACGCCGACCTCGACCTCGCCCTCACCCCCGGCCTCCCCGCCTGGGGGCGCCTGGGCGCCCGCGTGGAGGGGGCCGCCTTCATGAGCCCCACCCGCGCCTGGCGCTCGGTGGTCCGCCTCTCCTACCGCCACGATCTGGTCGGCGGTGACGACCCCACCCGCCGCGGCGCGATCCGCACGACCCTCGAGCAGGCGCTCCGCATCAGCGAGCACCACACCCTGCGCCTCGCCCTCGAGCTCGACGACGAGCGGGTGAGCGCCCGGATCGGCTTCGCCCAGTACTTCTGACGCGGCGGCGCGATTCAGGCGACCCGCTGGGAGGCGCCGGCGCTGACCCGCAGCTTGGGCTCCCGGTGGAAGTTCACCAGCTTCAGGCCGGCGGCCTCGACGGCCTCGGCGGCCTCCTTGCTGCAGAGGAATTCGAGCTCCTCCTCGCGCTTCTGGAGGTAGTCGTCGCAGAAGATCAGCTCGGCATCGACCTCACCCGGGTGCACCATCCACTCGGTGAGGCCGGCGGGGAGGTCGGCGAGGCGCCCGACGGCGTCCTCGAGGTCCCCCCGCGAGCGGAAGCCGGCGCCCAGGAAGCAGTCGGCGGTCTGCAGGCCGCGATCGGCCAGGCGCCCGTAGTGCAGGCGGCCGAAGCCGATGAAGCCCAGCTCCCGCGCCGACGCGATGCCCGCCGGCGCCGCGCGACCGCCCAGACCCGCCGGGCAGCGCACGGTGCGGACGCCCCGCTGCTCCGCCGCCGCGGCGACGGCGTCGAAGAGCAGGGGAAGCAGGTGGATGTGGCGGTGGCCGTCGACGTGGCTCGGCTGGATGCCGGCCCGCTCGAGGCGCTCGAACTGGGCGTCGATCTCCCGCCGCAGCTCGCTGCGGACGATGCGGCCCGAGAGGAGGCGCAGGGAGAAGGCCCGGTAGCCGTGGAAGCGGCCGCGGTCGTCGACCAGGCTCCGGACCTGGTCGGCCGGTGAGACCGGCGAGCCGTCGGTGAGGTTCAGGTGCAGGCCGACGCTCATCCCCGGCCGCGCGTGAGCGATCTTCACGGCCTCCTCGAAGCCGGTGAGGTTCGCGAGGAGCGAGGCGGAGGTGACCAGACCCTCGTCGTAGGCGCGAGCGATCCCCCGGGACACTCCGGCGGTCATGCCGAAGTCATCTGCATTCACGACGAGCTGGCGATTCATGCGGGTCGCCTGCTGCACCGCCCGTGCCACGCCCCCGGCGGGGGCCCCGATTCGAGGAAAAGCGCTGGCCCCGGGCGGGCTTGCAGTGGTCTGACCCAATTCGGCGGGTGCGTAGCCGGCGACGCACCCGATCCGCTGGCGTGTAGGCGACTACTCACCTGGGATCAGGGGTCTGACCACTGCCCGGAGTTGCGCCAGGTGGTCGACTCCACCGGGGATCTTTGATTTAGGGTCGCTTCCGATGCTCGAGACCGTCTCCAGAGGATTCCGCGCCGCCAAGCACCGCCTGTCGGGCAAGGCGGAGATCACCGACCAGAGCATCAGCGAGGCCGTCCGGGACATCCGGGTGGCGCTCCTCGAGGCCGACGTCGATCTGAAGGTCGCCAAGGCCTTCGTCGCCCGGGTGAAGGAGAAGGCCCTCGGAGAGGTCGTCCAGGTCAAGACGAAGGGGAAGAAGGGGGCGATGCAAGTCTCCCCCGGCGACCACTTCATCAAGATCTGCCACGACGAGCTCGAGGCCCTGATGGGCCCGGTGGAGCCGGGCCTGGCCTTCGCCTCCAAGGGCCCCACCAAGGTGATGATGGTGGGCCTCCAGGGCTCGGGCAAGACGACCACCGCCGCGAAGCTCGCCCGCCGCCTCAAGGAGGAGGGCAAGAGCGTGCTGCTGGTGGCCGCCGACATCTACCGCCCCGCGGCGGTCGATCAGCTGCAGCAGCTCGGCGCGCGCCTCTCGATCCCGGTCCACCACACCCCGGACACGGCCCCCCCGGTCCTCTGCGAGCAGGCCCTCGAGCTGGCGAAGAAGCAGAAGACCGACGTGGTCATCTTCGACACCGCCGGTCGGCTGGCCATCGACGAGCCGATGATGGCCGAGCTGGAGGCGGTGAAGTCCCGGACCCGGCCCGAGAACATCCTGCTCGTCTGCGACGCGATGATCGGCCAGGACGCCGTGCGGACGGCGGCCACCTTCGACGAGCGCCTCGACCTCACCGGCTTCGTGATGACCAAGCTCGACGGCGACGCCCGTGGTGGCGCCGCGCTGTCGATCAAGGATGTCACCGGCAAGCCGATCAAGTACCTCGGCCTCGGCGAGGGCCTCGACAAGCTCGAGGACTTCCGCCCCGAGGGCCTCGCGTCCCGCATCCTGGGCTTCGGCGACATCGTCGGCCTGATGCAGGACTTCGAGACCCACGTCGACGAGGAGGAGGCCGAGCGCGACGCCGGGAAGATCCTCTCGGGGAACTTCGACCTCGACGACTTCGTCAAGCAGATCCAGACCCTGCAGAAGATGGGCTCGCTCTCGGACCTGCTCGAGAAGTTCCCTCTCTTCGGGCAGCTCCCGGAGGGCTTCTCCATCGATGACCGGGAGCTCCTCCGGGTCAAGGCGATGGTCGGCTCGATGACCCGCAAGGAGCGCGCCCACCCCGAGATCATCGACACCTCACGCATCAAGCGGGTGGCGAAGGGCTCGGGCACCAAGGAGGCCGACGTGAAGGGCCTCCTCGACCGCTTCAAGGGGATGCGGGACATCTTCAAGAAGCTCGGCCCCGACGGCAGCCTCGGGCTCCTCGGCAACCTGCCGGGCCTCAAGAACCTCGCCATGCTCAAGCAGCTCAAGGGCCAGGAGGCGGAGCTCGCCGGCCTCTTCGGCGGCCCCGGCGGCCCGGGCGGCTCGCCCTTCGGCCTCCCGCAGCTCGGCGGCCCGATGGCCATGGGCCCGGACGGCCCGGTGCCGACCGGCCCCATGACCCAGGCCGAGATCGACCGCGCCCGCCGCTACGGCTGGCAGGAGCAGGGCGTCCCCAAGTCGATGAGCAAGTCCGAGCGCAACAAGCGCGACAAGAAGCGCAAGGACGCGAAGAAGGCCCGCAAGCAGGCCCGGAAGCGCAAGCGCTAGTGAATCGAGGCGCAGCCCGAGCGTCCCTCAGTCGAGAAAGGACGATGATGAACCACCGCACCCTCCCTCGCTGGCTCCCCGCGTGCCTCGCCACCGGCCTGCTCGCCCTGGCGCAACCGGTCCTCGCCCAGGACGGCGCCTTCGTCCCCTCCGAGTACGAGGAGGGCATCGAGGCCGCCCACCAGGCCGGTGACGGCGAGCACGTCCTGACCGTGCAGAAGATCACCAGCCAGATCGAGAACCTGAACACCGGCAAGATCACGGTCGCCAGCGTGACCCAGCTGCTCGACTGCAAGACCGGGAAGCTGGTCACCCAGAGCCGCTGCGACCCCTGCGAGTACAACGTCGCCGAGTGGCCGAAGCGCCCCCTCGACACCTGGTTCGTCGAGCGCTCCTGGGCCGGCGGCTCCCACGTGGCCCGCGAGCAGGCCCGCATGCAGATGGAGCACTTCACCCGCTACTTCAAGCTCGCGCCCGCCGACGGCGTCGAGCACCAGGGCTTCACCTACGCCTTCTGGTCCTTCGACGGCCGGCGCGGCACGCCGCTGGTGAGGAAGCAGCCCAAGGAGATCAAGGTCGCCAAGGAGATCGTCGAGACCGCGAAGCCCGAGTACGGCCCGGTGCAGAAGATCGAGATCTTCGAGGGGCCGAACAAGCCGGACGAGATCGACTACCCGACCGACGGCGGCTCCCTGCGCTTCAAGGCCGTGGCCTACGCCGCCCGGACCGGGCAGAGCGAGCTGGAGCCGGTGGAGAGCTTCTCGGCCCTCTGGTCGGCCTCCTGCGCCACCCTCTCGAGCACCTCCGCCAAGGAGATCATCTTCACCCTCAAGGAGGACAACGAGCGCTGCAAGCTCCACCTCTACGAGGGCCGGACCGGCGCCGAGGACTCCGTCACGGTGATCCGCCGTCAGACGAAGCCCAAGGTGCGGGTGGCGATCACCTACGAGGGCGGCAAGGAGGCCGACGGCATCGCCCTGACCGGCAACATCAAGCGGGTCCAGCTCGCCGCGCAGGCCTTCGATCCCGCCGGCGCGCCCCTCCCCGGCTTCGAGCCCGAGTGGGGCATCGAGTGCGGCAAGGTCGAGTGGCTGGACGAGGGCAGCAAGCGCCGCCTCAAGCTCCACCTCGACGATGACGTGAAGCGCTGCGAGGTGCGCGCCCGGGATCCCGAGAGCGGCGCCGAGGATGTCTTCCTGATCGAGGTCAGGTGAGCCGCGCACTCCGCGCCGCGCTCTCCTCGACACAAGCCCCGAGAACCCCCACCCGAGTCTCGGCAGCCATCAGCTGACAGCTGCGCCCACGCGCACTCGACCGGAGCGCCGGCCGACACCGACGCTCCCCAGGCCGCGGCAGCAATGCGGCCCCCGGACCTACAGGACGATCAGATCGTCCTCGCCCAGCTCCTCGGCCTCGGCGCTCATCGCCGCCGAGGTGCGGTCCACGCGATCGGCCGAGAGGCTCTGCAGGTAGGTCCGCACGTCGGCGTGGTCGGAGATCAGCTCGGCGAAGTCGTCGCCGGGGAGCATGACGACCGCGCACTTGCGCAGGGCCGTCACCGTGGCGGTGGCCGGCACGTCCCGGATGAGGCCGATCTCGCCGAGCACCTCGCCCTCCCGCAGGTTGGCCAGGGTGACCGGCGGGCCGCCGGCGGCGTCCTTCTTCGTCACCTGCACCTCGCCGGTGAGGATCACGAAGAGGCCCTCCGTCTCCTGACCCTCGTGGATCAGGGGCTGGCCGCGCTCGTAGACCCGCGACTGGAAGCGCCGCAGCAGGTCCTCCTTCGCCGCCTTGTCGAAGGGGGCGAAGATCGGCGAGGTGTTCAGCAGGTTCGAGAGCAGGCGCCGGCGGCAGAAGCCGACCAGCTGCGCGGGCACCCCGGGGTGCTTGCGGGCGACTTCCTCGAGGTCCTGCTTCGAGAGGACGAAGATCTCCGAGGGGCGGTCCGAGACCACCGAGGCGGTCCGGGGGGCGTCGGTGAGCAGCGCCATCTCGCCCACCAGGGTGCCGCCGGGCAGGTCGGCCAGGTGGATGGTCTTGCCGCTCTCTTCGTCGAAGCGCTCGACGCGGGCGCCGCCGGCGCAGATCACGATCACCGAGTCGCCGGGCTTGCCCTGCTCGATCAGGATCTCTCCCGAGCCGACGTTCTCCAGCTTGATCCGGCCGACCAGGTCGATGAAGGCCTGGCGGTCCAGCTCGGCGAAGAGGGGCAGCGGCGGCCTGCCGCGCCCGCTGGGATCTTCCTTGTGATCCTCGGGGCGGGCGAGGACCTCCATCGCCTTGTCGACCAGCTCCTCACCGTCGAGGCCGGTCAGGGCGTCCCAGAGCTCACCGTCCTCGCCGAGGGCGTCGGGGGGCAGCGGCGGCGGCACCGAGAAGCGGCCCACCTCGGCCACGGCCTTCGCGTGGATGCGCCCGAGGGTGTCGAGGATCCGCTGCTCGCTCGGGTTGATCCGCATCGCCTCCTTGCAGGCGGCGATGGCCGAGAGCAGGTAGCTCTTCTTCAGCAGGCCCTCCGCCGCGGCGTGGTAGGCGGTGATCGCCCGCTCCACCTCTCCGAGGCGGAGCAGACAGCGCGCTGCCCGGAAGCGGCCCTGGTGGTCACCCGGTGCCAGGCGGACGAGCTCCGCGTAGTGGGCGAGGGCTCGCTCCCAGTCCTCCTCGTGAAAGTACTGCTCACCTCGGCGTCGAAGTGCAGATACCGCAACGGCCGTATCCATGGCCTTCTCTTCCCTCCTGCCCGCTGGCCGGACCCCCGGGGATCGGGGGTCCGCCTCCTCCCGGGCGACGTCAGTTCGCCAGTGACTCGAGCTGCTGCTTGGCCTTGATGTGGTACTCGTAGTCGCTCGGTGTCATCGAGACGACCTGATTGAACTTTCGAACGGCCGCACCCCGGTTCAGGGTCTTCTGGGTGTAGCCCTCGAGGTAGAGCTCCTTGCCCTTGTTCTTCAGATCCCGCAGGCCGTCCTTGGCGTAGCTCTGGCCCGGGTTGATCCGGAGCGCCTTCGCCCACGCGCTGTAGGCCTCGCCGTAGCGATCGGCGTTGAAGGCCACGCGCCCCTGCAGGTAGAGCATGTCGGAGAGCTGCTTCTGGACCTCGTTGTAGACCTTGCCGTCCTCGTTGATCACCTTGGCCTTGGAGAGCGCGGTGTTCAGGGACTTCACGGCCTCGTCGGCCTTGCGGGCCTTCACCGCGGCCATGCCCTTGTCGTAGGCCGGCTTGAAGGCCTTGAGGGCGGCGGCCTTCTTCGCGGCGGCGCTGCGGACCTTGGGGTTGGCGCTGCTGCTCGACAGCCCCTCGAACTTCGACAGGGCCGAGTTGAACTCCTTCTTGTCGAAGGCGGCCTCGCCCGGCGCCAGCTCGGCCCGGTAGGCCGCATGGGCCCGGCCGGCCGCCGCGGCCGCCGCGGCCTTCTCGGCCGCCCGCCGCTGGGCCTCGGTCATCCGCGCGTTGGCCAGGTTCTCGGACTCGCGGGCCTGGACCTTGTCCATGCCGGCGATGGCCCCGGAGTGACCCGGCAGGACCCCCAGGGCCCGGTCGAAGGCCATCCGGGCGTCGGCCAGCGCGCCCTCGAGGAGGCGCTGCTCGCCCTCCTCGACGAACTTGTCGGCCTCGACCTGCTTGACCTGGTTGAGGCCCCGCTCGGCCTCCGCGTACTTGAGGCTCTCGCTCGGCACCCGGGCGAAGGCGCCGGCGGCGCCGCCGAAGTCACCGTCCCGCAGGAGGCGGTTGCCCTCGGCCAGGGCCTTGGTGGCGGCCATCTCGCGGTTGGTCGCGTCGATGTACTTCTTGGCCTGCACGTGCCGGGGATCGGCCGCGAGCACCTGCTCGAACTTCGCGAGGGCCTCGGGGTACTTGTCGACCTTGAAGAGGTCGAGCCCGGCCCGGAACTCCTTCTGGATCTGCAGCTTCTGGCTCGGCTCCGCTCCGGCGGGCCCGGCCACGTCCTTCTTGCCGGCCATCTTCAGGCCGACCCCGACCACCACGATGGCGGCGATGCCCGCCACGAGGAGGAGCTTCTTCTTCTGGTTGCCGCCCTCCGCCTTGCGCCGGGCGCGCCGGGAGGCGACCACCGAGGGCATCGGGCCGGCGGCGGCGGAGCCCGCCGGGGCCATGGGGGCGCCCGCGCGGCCGGAGACGGGGCTCACCGCCGGGGCGAGGGCCGTGGCGATCGGCCCCTGCTCGTCGAAGCGCAGGACGTGGTCGCCGATCTCGACCTCGTCCCCGTGCACGAGGCGGGTCTCGGTGATCGGGCGGCCGTTCACCATCGTGCCGTTGCCGCTGCCCAGATCCCGCAGGAGGACGCCGTTGTTGTCGGCGACCAGCTCGCAGTGCTTCCGGGAGACCTGGATGTCCAGGAGGCAGACGTCGGCCTCCTTGCTGCGCCCCATGGTCTGCGAGCCGTCGCGCAGCTCGATGACCTTCCCCTGCTCCTTGCCGGCGATGATCGTCAGCTTTCCCCGCAGGGTCTTCTGGGGCGCGGTGGGCGCCGCCGTGATCATGGTGCGCTCGGCGTCTCCGCCCATCGGCCCGCCCCCGATCGAGGGGGCCGTGTGCTCCGCCCCCGGCGGCACGAGGTCGGCCACGCTGGCGACCATGGTCTTGTCGGAGCCACCACCGGCGAGGGCGCTGGGATCACCGAGGGCCACGCCGCCGCCGCCTCCCCCGAGCTCGTCCGCCGAGATCTCCTCGATCTCGTCGTCGTAGCTCCCGGGGATGCCCGGATCCGTACCTTCGTCGGCCCATTGAGAGTGTTTGCCCATCTTGCTTCCCGGCCTCCAGAAGCCCGTAAGTCGTGAAAAAACGCTGCTTTCAGGGTAGGGGCTCGCGACGAGCCCTGTCAAGCGGGCAACCTGCCGGAACACTTATGCTTCTTGACCATCACGGTGCCCGGGCCCTACCTTGAAGGCGCCTGAACAATGAATGCATCCGATCCACGGCTCGTCCGGCACTTCGGATCCGCGGCAAGGATGTACTGACCGACCTCGATCACCCTTGGAGGGGCGCGAGGTCACCAATCGAGGAGAGGGGTACGCGATGAATTCGAAGTTCTTCGTTACGGCCATGATGACGGCCCTCGTCGCCCTGGTGGGCATGGGGTCCGACTGCGAGGTCCCTGACAACGGCGACGGCGGCACCAACACCGATGGCGGCGGCGGCACCGACGGCGGCGGCAACGACGGCGGCGGCGGCGACTGCGTGACCGCCGGCACCTGCAACCCGAACAAGTACGCCGACAGCGACATGGGCGTGTACGACACCGGCAACTACGGTCTGCTGCTGCTCGACACCAACGGCGACACCGTGCCGGACACCCCGGCGATCGCCAACGGCGACATCTCCCGGGTCAACGCCTACGCGATGGACCAGGCGATCGAGTACTGGCTGCTCTCCGAGGTCGACAGCAACGGCTTCCTGGTCGACACCTTCGCGGGCGTGAACACCTTCCTCAACCGAGTGTACGTGATCCTCGACAGCACCGGCGCCAAGTCCGGCCGCTCGGTCATCACCGAGGCCCCCGACGGCACCTACAGCCCCCTCTTCCAGATCTTCTACGTCCACACCCCGGCGGGCTACACGGCCGACACCATGAAGTCCGAGGCCTCGATCACCAACGCCGCGGCCGACCCCGAGACCGGCGTGTGGGTCCAGGGCACCAACCAGGTGTGGGTCATCCAGATCGTCGACTCCAGCGTGGGCCTCGCCGGCGCCACCGGCGCGAACGATCCCGAGCTGCGGCCGGCCTGGCTGGGCGGCTTCACCGTCTACGGTTACGCCATCCCCGGCGGCAACTCCGACGGCACCATGCCGACCGCCAACGACTCGACCGACCCGGACAACGTCCCGCCGGATCCCTACCTCTCGGATCTCTGGACCTTCAAGCAGCAGTCCCAGCCGCTCTGCGCCGGCCGGAACGTCTACCTCGACGTCTACGGCGGCCTGGGCTACTCGCCGGTCCCCGTCCTGCACCCCTACCTGGTGCCGAACGGGACCTGCGCCCAGATCCCGACCAACGACGCCGACGTCGTCCAGGCGATCCTCGACGGCACCTACACCGAGAACCCCAACCGGGGTGACATCGTGGTGGTGACGCCGCAGTCTCCCTGACCGAAGGCGGCGTTAGCCGAAGAATCGAACCCCCGTCTCGCTTGGCGAGGCGGGGGTTCTTTCTTGGTTCACTCCCGTCCCCGTCCCCGTCCCCGTCCACGTGCACGTCCACGTGCACGGCCTCTCCACGGAACCATGGCCCTTACCCGGCGGGACCCGGGAGAAGCCGTGGACGTAGACGTGGACGTGTACGTGGACGATGAAAGAGAAAGGGCGCCGCCGGGATGACCCGGGGCGCCCTCTCGCGGTGAACGTGCTCGCTAGTAGCTGAACGGGAAGTCGAACGCCGACATCGGCGGCCCACCGTAGCGGGGGAACTTCATCCCGCCGATGACGCCCTTCATGCAGGTACAGAAGGTGGGGGCGCCCTTGGACTTGCAGGTGACGCTGGCCGGCCGGCCGTCGGGGCGGATGCGCCAGTTCATCACGAAGCGGCCGGAGGCGCCGGGCTCGGCGGCCCGCTGCTTGTCGGCGCAGCCCTTGAGGGCCGACTTGCTCTGGGCCACGACCTTGAGGATGTCGCTCTGGTCCAGGGCCTTCTTCAGGTCCGGCTTGGAGCCGGGCGCCGGCGGGATGTAGCCGCGGGAGGGGTTGGTCGCGCCGCCGCTCTCGGGCTTCTTGCCCGAGGGACCCCCGAAGAGATCGCCGAAGTCGTCGTCGCCGAGGAGATCGTCGCCCCCGCTCCGCTTGGGCGGATCGGGCTTGGGCGGATCGGGCTCGGGATCGGGGGTCCGGCTGGTGGTGCGCTTGGGTGTGCGATCCCGCTTGGGCGTACGGTCCCGCTTGGGGGCGCTGGCCGCGGGCGCGGCGGCGACGGTCTCGGCCGCTGCGGGAGCGGCGGCGGCCGGAGCGGCGGCCTCGGGGGCAGCCGCGGCCGGGGCGGCGGCCACCG
>JARGFU010000023.1 GCA_029210625.1 Deltaproteobacteria bacterium
CGCGGGCCGGCGCGGAGGGCGGAGGGGGCGCCTTGCCGATGGTGGCCGGGCCGGGGGCCGGCGCCGGGGTCGCGGCCGCGGGCCGCGCCGGATCGGTCGGCGGCTCCCCCGGATCCGGGGCGCCGGAGCGGGCGACCGGCGGCTCCACCGGTGGCGGGGTCGGGAAGCGGGGGCCGACCTCCAGCGCGGGCGAGGTCGCGACCAGCTCCAGCCGGGGGTCGGCGTGCCCCGGCCGACGCTCGGCCGCCTTCACCTTCTCGGCCTCGCTGAGCTCGGGGACCGGGGCGCCGATCTGGGTCTCGGCGCTGCGATCGAACTCCCCCGCCTCCAGCCGCGCTCGCTCGACCTCGCTGAGCTCGGGCACCGGCGGGCCGGCCATGGTGGCGGCGTTGCGATCGTACTCGCCCTCCTCCATCCGGGCCCGCTCCGCCAGGCTCAGCTCGGGCACCGTCGGGCCGGCCATGGTGGCGGCGTTGCGATCGTAGGCGGGGTCGCTCCCGGGCGGGGGGGCCGGCAGCGGCGGGCCTCCCGCGCCCGGCTGGGTCGTCGCGTTCGGGTCGGTCGCCGCGGCGGCCGGCGCGACCGGGGCCGCGGGATCGTCGGGCCGGAAGGCGGTGAAGATCCTCCCGCAGGCGCCGCACTGCACCGGGATCCCTCCCGGCCTCAGTGCCGCGTCCGGCAAGAGGAACTTCTTGCCGCAGGCGATGCAGGCGACCTTCATCGTGAGCCTTCCAACGAGAGCGCCCCGGCGAGAGCCCGGGGGGCCCTCATCTTCCCCCGGGTCCGGGCTGCGGCGCCACCACCAGCTGCCCCGCCACGGCCGCGAGGGTCGCCTCGCCGATCCCGGAGACCTCCTCGAGGGCCTCCACCGTGGCGAAGGGGCCGTGCGCCTCCCGGTGGGCGACGATGGCGCGGGCGCGGGTGGGACCGATCGCCGCGAGGGCCTCGAGGTCGCTCACCGTCGCGCGGTTCAGATCGATCGGCAGCCCGAGGGTCAGCAGGGAGGAGCCCGGGAGCATCTCCACCTCCGCGGCGCAGGCGCCCCCCTCCCCGGAGCTCACCCGCAGCCGCTCGCCCACCCCCAGCCGGATCCGGGCGAGGGTCTCGCCCGGCTCGCAGCCCGCCTCGTGCGCGGCCAGGGCGTAGAGGGCGGCGAGCTCGGAGAGGCAGCCGAGGCGCTCCCCGTCTCCGGGCCAGGCCACGGCGACGGGATCCTCGCAGGCGGGCAGCGCCGGTCCGGCGGCCTCCGGCGCGGGGCGGGTGACGCGGTAGAGCCCGAGGGCCCCGAGGCCGAGCGCCAGCAGCGCGGAGAGGAGCGCCCCGGCCCGGAGCCGGGAGGACGTCATGCGCGCTCCGTGGGCGGCAGGTGGAGCTGGAAGGCGTCGTGCAGGGTGCGGACGGCCAGCTCGATGTACTTCTCGTCGATGACCGCGGAGATCTTGATCTCCGAGGTGCTGATCATCTGGATGTTGATGCCCTCGCTGGCGAGGGCGCCGAACATCGTCGCCGCCACGCCGGCGTGGGTGCGCATGCCCAGCCCCACGATCGAGACCTTGGCCATGTTCTCGTCGGTGTCGACCGCGCCGGCGCCCATCCCGGCCGCGACCTCCTTCACCAGCTCGGTGGCGCGGCGCAGATCGTCCCGCCCGACCGTGAAGGTCACGTCGGTGTGATCCTGCAGCGAGACGTTCTGCACGATCATGTCCACCACGATCCCCTCCCTCGAGAGGGGCTCGAAGATCTTGGTGGCGATCCCGGGCTGGTCGGGCACGTGGCGCAGGGCGATCTTGGCCTGCTTGCGATCGTAGGCGACTCCGGAGACGACCTGGTCTTCCATGCTGGGATCCTCCCCGGTCACCAGGGTGCCGGGATCGTCGTTGAAGGAGCTCTTCACCCAGAGCGGCACCTTGTGCCGCTTGGCGAAGGCCACGCTGCGGATCTGCAGCACCTTCGCGCCGAGGGAGGCGAGCTCCAGCATCTCGTCGTAGGCGATGCGATCGAGCTTGCGGGCGGCGGCGTAGACGTTGGGGTCGGTGGTGTAGACCCCGTCCACGTCGGTGTAGATCTCGCAGGCGTCCGCGCCGAGGGCCGCGGCCATGGCCACCGCGCTGGTGTCCGAGCCGCCCCGGCCGAGGGTGGTGATGTTCCCCTCCTCGTCGATGCCCTGGAAGCCGGCGATGACCGCCACCGCACCCTTCTTCAACACCTCGTCCACCCGCTCCGGGCGGATGTGCTTGATCCGGGCCCGGGAGTGGGCGTCGTCGGTGTAGAGCTTCACCTGGTGCCCGAGGAGCGAGACGGCCTTGCCGCCGCGGGCCTGGATGGCCATGGAGAGGAGGCCGACCGAGACCTGCTCGCCGGTGGAGACGATGACGTCCTGCTCCCGGGCCGGCGGGGTGTCGGTGACCTGCTTCACCAGGCCGAGGAGGCGGTCGGTCTCGCCGGCCATCGCCGAGACCACCACGACCACGTCGTGGCCCGCCCGCTGGGTGGCCAGGACGCGGTCGGCGACCGCGAAGATCCGCTCGATGCTGCCGACGGAGGTGCCGCCGTATTTCTGGACGTGGAGACCCATTTCGAGCGGAGACTAGATCAGTCTCCCCGCAGGCTGAAGTCGAGAACGGAACCGCCTCGGGAAAAGCCGTGCACGTGGACGTGCACGTACACGTTCACGGGTTCTCCCGTTGACCGAGGGGTGGTAGGTCGCGCCCATGACCACCCCCCGCACCCCCCTCGAGATCGACGGCAACTCCCTCACCCTCGAGGCCATCCGCGAGGTGGCCCTGCGCCAGCGCCGGGTGTCCCTCTCCGAGGAGGCCGTGACCCGCATCGACGCCGCCCGGGAGGTGGTCGAGGAGATCCTGCGCACGGGCCAGGTCGCCTACGGCGTCAACACCGGCTTCGGCAACCTGGCCGAGGTCCGCATCGACGACGACGCCCTCGAGCGCCTCCAGCTCAACCTCCTGCGCTCCCACGCGGTGGGCGTCGGCGCCCCTCTCTCGATCGAGGAGAGCCGCGCGCTCCTGCTCCTGCGGGCGAACGTGCTCGCCAAGGGGGTCTCCGGCATCCGCCGCAGCACCGTCGAGGCCCTCCTGGCCTTGCTGGAGGCGGACGTGATCCCCGTGGTCCCCTCGAAGGGCTCGGTCGGCGCCTCCGGCGATCTCGCCCCCCTGGCTCACCTGGCCCTGGTCCTCGTCGGCGAGGGCGAGGCCCACTTCGAGGGCGAGCGCCTCCCCGGCGACGAGGCCCTGGCCCGGGCCGGCCTCGAGCCGGTCACCCTGGCGGCCAAGGAGGGCCTCTGCCTGGTGAACGGCACCCAGGCCATGGCCGCGGTGGGCACCCTCACCCTCCTGCGCGCGGAGGGTCTGGCCGAGGCCGCCGACGAGTCCGGCGCGATGACGGTCGAGGCCCTCCTGGGCAGCCACAAGCCCTTCCGGGAGGAGGTCCAGGCGATCCGCCCCCACCCCGGGCAGGCGGCGGTCGCCGCGCACCTGCGGGAGCTGCTGGCCGGCTCGCAGATCGTCGAGAGCCACCACGACTGCGACCGCGTCCAGGACGCCTACTCCCTGCGCTGCATGCCGCAGGTCCACGGCGCCGCCCGGGATGCCCTGGCCTTCGTCCGCCGCACCCTGGAGATCGAGGTCAACTCGGGCACCGACAATCCGCTGGTCTTCGTCGGCAGCGACGATCCCATCGTCAGCGGCGGCAACTTCCACGGACAGTACCTGGCTCAGGCCCTCGATCTGCTGGCCATCGCGGTCTCGGAGATCGGCGCCATCAGCGAGCGGCGCATCGAGCAGATCGTGAACCCCTCCCTCTCCCACCTGCCGGCCTTCCTGGCCCCGAACCCCGGCCTCGACTCCGGGATGATGATGGCCCAGGTCACCGCCGCCGCCCTGGTGGCCGAGAACAAGGTGCTGGCTCACCCCGCCTCGGTCGACTCGATCCCCTCGAGCGCCGGCCGGGAGGACCACGTCTCGATGGGGATGACCGCGGCCCTGAAGGCCCGGGAGATCGTCGAGAACACCCGGGGGGTGCTGGCCATCGAGCTCCTCTGCGCCGCCCAGGCCCTCGACCTTCGCAGCCCCCTGAAGCCGGGCGGCGGCGTGGCCCGGGTCCACGCCCTGATCCGCGCCGAGGTGCCCACCCTCACCGAGGACCGGGCGCTCGGGAAGGACATCGCCAAGATCGACGCCCTGCTGCGGGAGCGCCTCATCTAGGCTGTCCCCCAGATCCGGCCGGATGCTAGGTTGGGGGCTTCGGGAGGCCCCATGGCAAACGACGGCGAGGCTGCCGGAACCGGCATCGAGAACGCGACCGAGAACCCCGCGCAGGAGAGCGGAGCCGTGGCTCCCACCGGTCAGGAGGCGTCCTCCCCGGGCCCCGAGCCGGCCGAGGAGATCGTCGGCGCCGAGCACACCGACGAGCTCGAGCCGGATCCCGGCGAGGAGATCGTGCCGGCGTCCGAGGCTCCCACCCCGGGGGTGGGAGCCCCCGTCGCCGTGACCCCGGCGGAGGACGCCCCTCCCCAGATCGATCCCGAGCTCGCCGCCCACTGGGAGCGGGAGGTCGCCGGGCTCGAGCGAGAGGCCACCGCCCGGCAGCCCGAGGCGGACGCGGCGAGGCTCTGGTACGAGGCCGGCCTGATCCACGAGGGCCGCCTGAAGAACCCGCGGCAGGCCGCGGTCTGCTTCCAGACCGCCTTCAAGCTCGACCCGAGGTTCAGGCCGAACATCCGCAGCGCGAGGAAGCTTTTCGCCTCGGTCGGCAACTGGACGATGTTGGCGCACCTGCTCCAGGCCGAGGCGGACTGCACGGCCGAGCCCGAGCGCAAGGCGCCGCTGCTCTTCGAGCGGGCCGTGATCCTGCACGACCGCCTCTCCAAGCACGACGAGGCCCGCAGCGTTCTCGAGGCGGCCCAGTCCTTCTCCCCGGACGAGTTCTCCATCCTGCGCTACCTCGAGGATCTGGCGGCCCGCTCCGGTGACTTCGCCCGCCTGGCCGAGATCTACGAGCGCGAGGCGGCCCGGGTCACCGGGCAGGCCCTGAAGCTCGGCCTCCTCTGCGCGGCCGCCGGCCTCTGCGCCGACCGCCTCGACGCGGCCGAGCGGGCCACCCGCCTCTTCCAGCAGGCCCACGACCTCGATCCGCGGCATCCGGTGCCCATCGAGGCCCTCTCCCGCCTGCACTCGGCCAGCGGCTCCGAGGCGCTCCTCGGCGTCCTGCGGGCCGAGGCCGAGGCCACCAGCGACCCGAGCGTGGCGGCCTCCGCCCTCCTCGACGCGGCCCGCTGGGCGGCCGACCGCCTCGGGCGCTCCGAGGAGGCCCTCTCCCTCCTCGAGCAGGCCCGCGCCAAGGCCCCCCAGAGCCCGATGGTGCTCCAGGAGCTGGCGAAGGCCTACATCCTCGCCCACCGCGCGGGGCCGGCCACCGAGGTGCTCTCCCAGCTGGCCGAGATCACCGAGGACCGCCGCGCCCTCGCCGAGGTCCTGCGGACCTGGGGCCGGCTCCTCGAGGAGGAGCTGGGCGACGAGGCCGAGGCCGCGAAGGTCTTCCGCCGGATGGCCGAGGCCAGCCCCGGCAACCCCGACGCCCTCGCGGCGCTGGGCAAGCTCTACTTCCGCGCCCAGCGCTGGGACGACCTGATCTGGTCCTTCGAGCAGGAGCTCGACTCGACCACCGACCCCAAGCAGCGGGGGATGCGGCTCTACAAGATCGCCGAGATCCAGGAGGAGCGGCTGCAGAAGCCCGAGGAGGCCACCGCCACCCTCCGGCGGGTCCTCGAGGTGCTGCCCGGCTACCTGCCTGCCCTCCAGAGCCTCACCCGCCTCTACACGAGCGCCGGCCGCTGGGAGGACCTGATCGCCCTCCACGAGTCGGAGATCGAGGCCACCGATGCCCCCGAGCAGAAGGTGCAGCTCCTCGAGCTCATCGCCCGGATCCGCGAGGAGCGCCTCTCCGACGACGACGCCGCCGCCCAGGCCTACGATCGCATCCTGCAGATCATGCCCGATCACCTGGCGACGGTGCGGCGCCTGCGCGATCTCCACGCCCGGAACGAGCGCTGGGGCGATCTGATCACCATCCTGGAGCGCGAGGCCGAGCTGGTCACCGACCAGCGCCAGGTCATCGCCCTGCTCCACCGCTCCTGCGAGATCCTCGAGGAGAAGGTCGGCGACAAGGACGCGGCCATCGAGGCCTACCGCAAGGTGCTGGCCCTCTCCCCCAACTACCTCCCGGCGCTCAAGAGCCTGGGCAAGCTCTACTACCAGAAGGGCAAGTGGGCGGAGCTGGTCGAGATGTTCCGGATGGAGATCGAGGTCACCGTCGCGGTGGACCACGTGGTCTCCATCCTGCTGCGCATCGCCGACATCCAGCGCAGCCAGCTCCTCGACGAAGAGGCCTCGATCGAGACCTACCGGCAGGTGCTCGAGGAGCGGCCGGACAGCCTGCCCGCCCTGCGCGCCCTGCGCGAGCTCTACGAGCGCCGCGGTGAGTGGGACCGGGTGGTGGACGTGCTGCGCCGCGAGACCGAGGTCATGGTCGATCCGCGGGAGAAGGCCATCCTCCTCTTCCGGGCCGCCGAGATCCGCGAGCTGCGCTCCGCCGCCTCCGATCTGGCCGCCGAGCTCTACCAGGAGGCCCTGAGCTACCACCCCGGCCACCTCCCCTCCCTGCGGGCGCTCGAGCGCCTCTTCGCCCGCGCCGGCGCCTGGCGGGAGCTGGCGGCGGTCTACGAGCGCCTGCTCGCGGCCGCGGCCCCCGGTGAGCGGGTGGGCGTCTACCGCCAGCTGGCCGGCCTCTACCTCGACCGCCTGGATCAGCCGGCAAAGGCCAGCCAGTGCCTCGAGGCGGTCCTGGAGGCCGATCCGGACGATCCCACCGCGCTGCTCTCGCTGGAGCGCCTCTCCCTCAAGCAGGGGGCGTTCACCCGCGTGGCCGATCTGCGCGGTCGCCTCTCGGGGCTCGCCACCACCGGCGAGACCGCGGCGGACCTGCTCCTCGGCGCCGCCCTGGTCGAGGAGCACCTGGCCGAGCCCGCCCCCGACGCGACGCCGCGCTACGCGAAGATGCTCGAGCTCACGCCGGGCAGCGACGTGGCCCAGCGGCGGATCGGGCGCTCCCTGGCCGCCGCAGGACAGCTACAGCCGCTGGTGAAGGTCCTCGAGGCCCAGCTGGCCGGCGCCGACGGCGACGACCTGCGCCTGGACCTCTCCATGCGCCTGGGCGAGGCCCACCTGGAGCTGGGGAACGTCGCGGGGGCCGAGGCGGCCTTCCGGGAGGCGCTCGCCCTCGACGCCACCCACCTGCCGGCCATCGCCGGCCTGAAGCAGGCCGTCCACCAGCAGGGCAAGTGGGAAGAGGTCCAGCAGCTCCTCGAGCGGGAGGGCGAGGCCAGCCGGGACGCCGCCCGGGCGGTCGAGCTGCTCCTCGAGGCGGGCATCCTCCGCCAGGAGCACCTCGGCGACGAGGCCGGCGCCGAGGCGAGCTACCGCAAGGTGATCGAGCGCAACCCGGCGGAGGTGCGCGCGGCGGATCGCCTCTTCACGATCCTCTCGAAGGGTCAGCGCTGGCGGGACCTGGCCGAGCTCCACGTCGAGCGCGCCTCGCGGATCGACGATCCCACCGCCAAGGCAGCGGCGCTCACGGCGGCCGCCGACCTCTACGAGAACCAGCTCCTGGACCGGCAGAACGCCCTCGAGGTCGTGCAGCAGGCCCTGCAGGTCTCGCCCAACGACGGCGCGGCGCTGGAGCGGGCCGCGAACCTCGCCTTCGCCAACGAGGCCTGGGAGACGGCCGCCTCCCTCTACACCCGCCGGGTGGACGCCGGCGGCGACCCGCGCTCCCTGGTCCACGCCCGCCTGCGCCTGGGGCAGCTCTACCAGGAGCGCCTCGGCGACTTCCAGCGGGCCACGGCCTACTACCAGGACGTGCTGGCCGCCCAGCCCGGAAACGTCGACGCCCTCGGCCGCCTGATCGGGCTCCAGAAGACCTCCGGCAACTGGCCGGCGGTGGCCTCGGGCCTCTCGCTCCTCGCCGACGAGGTGAAGGATCCGGCCCGCCGGGTCGAGATCCTCCTGGACCTCGCCGACGTCCACGCCAACCGCCACCAGGACGCCGCCGCCGCGGCGCAGGTCCTGGAGCAGGTGCGCCAGCTCGACCCCTACAACGTGAAGGCGGTCGAGACCCTCGGCAGCTACTACGAGGGCCGGGGGGAGCACGCCCAGGTGGCGAAGGTCTACGAGTCCTTCGTGGCGGGCCTGCCCGAGAGCGAGGCCGGCCGGGCGGCGCCGATCCACGCGCGCCTCGGCGAGCTCTACGGCGGCCCCCTGGGCGAGCCGCAGACCGCGATGAAGCACTACCGCCAGGCGGTCGATCTCGATCCCGAGGCCGTCGCCCCGCGCATCGCCCTGGCCGACCTCTACGGCCGGGATCCGGCCCTGGTGCGCCAGGCCGTCGACGAGCACCGGCAGATCCTCCAGCGGGACCCCCTCCGGATCGACAGCTACCACTCCCTCTTCACGCTCTACGAGGCGCAGAAGGCCTTCGACAAGGCCTTCGTGGTCGCCGGCGTGCTGCACTTCCTGGGGGCCTGCGACAACGACGAGTCCTTCTTCTACACCGAGAACCGCAGCCGGCTGCCGACCGAGCACCGGGGCGAGCTCCCCGAGGAGGCGCACGACCGCATCCTGCGCCACCCGCTGGCCCGGCACCCCCTCCACGACGTGCTCAAGATCGTCGGGCACCAGCTCGGGAAGGTGCACCCCCCGGACCTGGCCGCCTATCAGGTGCAGAAGGGCGACAAGATCGCGCCCAAGGACAACAGCCCGCTGCGCCGGCTCTGCGAGCAGCTCCTGGCCGGCCTCGGGGGCGGCGACTTCGAGCTCTACCGGGCCGATCGCGTCTCGACCGTCCGGGCGGTGCTGCCCAACGATCCCCCGGCGGTGCTCGTGAGCAAGCAGCTGGTGCAGAAGTACCCCGTGCGGGGCCAGCGCTTCCTGCTGGGCACCCTCATGGAGCAGGTGCGCGGCGCCACCAGCCTCACCGAGATCCTCGACGGGCCCTCCTTCGCCGCGACCCTCCAGGCCGCCATCCAGGTGGTGCGCCCGGACTTCCAGGCCCTGGCGGCGGACGATCCCGCGCTCGCCAAGCGCTGCGCGAAGTCCATGAGCCGCAAGGCCAGGAAGTCCCTCGAGGAGATCGCCAGCCGGCTCTCGCCGAGCAACCCTCCGGACATCGAGGTCTTCGTCCGCGGGGTGCGGCTGACCAACCAGCGCGCCGGCATCGCCCTCTCGGGCGATCCCGAGAGCTGCCTGGAGCTGATCTGCGCGGCGGAGGGCAAGCCCCGGAGGGAGAACATCGCCGAGAGCCTCCACGACGCCCAGGACACCCTCGAGGCCCTGCGTTTCCTGACCTCGGACGAGCACTTCCGCCTCCGGGAGCTCCTGGGGCTCGTCATCGCCTGAATTCGACGGAGTGGTCAGCCGCTCCCTTCCCCCCTATACCCACACCACGATGGCTGATCGCCTGGAGCCCGGGACCCGCCTGGGTCGCTACAGAACTGAACGCCTGCTCGGAACGGGCGGCATGGGCGAGGCCTATCTCGCGATCGACGAGGTCATCGACGTCCCCGTCGTCCTCAAGGTCCTCTCCAAGAAGGTCCAGGGCGACTCGGCCGCCTTCACCCGCTTCAAGCGGGAGGTGCTCCTCTCCCGGAAGATCGCCCACCCCCGGGTCTGCAAGGTCTTCGACCTGCACCAGGAGGACGAGCTGTGGTTCCTCTCCATGGAGTACGTCGAGGGTGAGACCCTCGAGGCCGTCATGGCCCGGGAGGAGAGCCTGCCGATCGGCGAGGCCGTCCGGATCACCCTCCAGCTCTGCGATGGGCTGGCCGCCGCCCACGAGGCGGGGGTGGTCCACCGCGATCTGAAGCCGGCCAACATCATGCTGCGGCCCGGCCGCGAGCTCTCGATCCTCGACTTCGGCCTCGCCATCGGCCAGGACAACCAGCGGGTCACCCGGGTCGGCACCTTCGTGGGCACCGCCCACTACGTCGCCCCCGAGGTCGCCCGCGGCCAGCAGGCCACCGAGCAGAGCGACCTCTACGCCGTGGGCGCCCTCCTCTACCGGATGGTCACCGGCGACGTGCCCTTCGACGGCGCCAACATCATGGAGATCTGCCGGGCGGTCATCCAGGACGACTGCCTGCCGCCCTCGGCGCTGAACCCCGAGCTCGAGCCCGATCTCGAGCGGGTGATCCTCAAGGCCATGGAGAAGGATCCGGCGAAGCGTTACGCCAACGTCCGGGACATCCAGGTCGCCCTCGAGTCCGCGACCCTGAGCGTCCCGGGCACCGAGGTGCAGGTCCACTCCCAGCCCCAGCAGCAAGACGCCTCGGCCGCGGAGATGGAGGCGGTGGTGGGCTACTCGGCCGTGTTGCGGGCCCAGCAGCGGCAGACCACCCTCCTCTTCTCGGACATCGTCGAGATCACCCCCTTCTTCGAGCGCTACGGAGACATCGAGGGGCGCAAGAAGATCGAGAAGCACAACCGCCTGCTCTTCCCGATCATCGAGGCCCACCAGGGCCGGGTCGTGAAGACCATCGGGGACGCGATCATGGCCTTCTTCGAGCTGCCCGATGAGGGCCTCGAGGCGGCGATCGAGATGCAGGAGGCCCTGGAGCGCCACAACGCGACCGTCGCCGAGCCCGACTTCCGGATCGAGATCCGGATCGGCGTGAACTCCGGCGAGGCCATCGTGGAGGCGGACGACGTCTACGGGGACGCCGTGAACGTGGCCTCGCGGGTCTCCTCCCGGGCGGCCGGCAGCCAGATCCTCGTCAGCCAGGCGACGGTCGACTGCCTGGAGATGGAGTGGGACGAGCTCGTGCCGATGGGCACCTTCCAGCTCAAGGGGAAGGCCGAGCCCGTGCGGATCTACTTCCTGCGCTGGAAGGCGGGCCTGGAGGTGCCGCAGCGGGCCGCGCCCCCCTCCCCGGCCCCCCCGCCGGCGCCCCGGGCCGACCGGCCGGCACCGGTGGCGGCCCCGGCCCCGGCCCCGACACCGGCCCCCACGGAAGAGCAGCCGGGCCTGATCGGCTCCTTGCGGCTGCCCCACCTCATCGGCGCCTTCGTCGGCCTCCTCGTGCTCGCGGTCGGCCTGGGCTGGCTCGGCTCCCGGCTGGTCGGCGGCGGCCAGCCCACGGTCACCCGCCTGCCGACCCCCGACCCGGCGCAGCCGGCCCCGGACCCGGCCGTCCCGGCGCCGACGCCCACGCCGGATCCCGTCCCTCCGACCCCGACGCCAACGCCGGATCCGGTCGTCCCGACCCCGACGCCCACCCCGACGCCGACGCCGGATCCGGTCGATCCGCCCCCGGGCGACCTCCAGCCGGAGGACGAGGGCCCGACCCTCACCGTGGACGACACCCTGGCGACCCTGCTGAACGCCCGGGGGATCCTGCCGGACGACGATCCGACCCTCGAGCAGATCCTCATCAAGATGAACGACGCGACGGGGCGCAAGCGGGCCCGCCTCGGGCGGCAGGCCTTCGCCCGCGCCGACAAGCTGGTGATCGACGAGACCTTCGTGCGGGCGAAGCTGCTGCGCCTCGAGGTGAAGGTGAAGTCGCGGGGGCTGCTCACCGTCGGAAGCCGCCAGAGCGAGTACCTGATGCGCGCCCGGGAGGCGATCCGGGCCGGGAAGTACGAGCACGCCAACCAGCTGCTCAACGCCGGCTTCCGCAGCCTCAAGCGCTCGCGCTAGCGTCCCGCCGCTCGAGCACCCGCTCGGCCGGCAGGCGGGCGAGCAGCGCCTCGAGCGCCGCCTGCACCCGATCGCGCTCGGCCCCCTCCAGGGTGACCCGCACCTGGAAGCCCTCCCCGGTGTCGAGGCTGGGGTAGCTGCCGATCTCGATCCCGGGGTGGGCGGCCAGCACCGCCTCGAGGTGCGGCGCCAGGCTGCTCTCGCCCGTCCGCAGGCGCAGCTCGGCCAGGTGGTAGGGGCGGCCCCCGAGCGCGGGGAGGATCTGATCGACCTTCTCCCGGAAGATCTCGGGGATGCCCGGCAGGATGTAGATGCGCCCGCAGCGCAGGGCCGGGAAGATCATCCCCTCCCGCACGATCAGCTCGGTCCCCCGGGGCAGGTTGGCCATGCGCAGGTGGACCTCGTTGATCCGCGCGCCGATCAGCTCCCGCAGGAGGGCCTCCATCTCGGGGTGGCGCTCCAGGGGCACCTCGAGCACGCGGGCCACGCAGGCGGCGGTGATGTCGTCGTGGGTCGGCCCGATGCCCCCCGAGGAGAAGACGTGGTCCGCCAGCGCCAGGCCCTCCCGCAGCGCCGCCTCCAGGAGGGGCGCCTCGTCGGGGACCACCGTCACCTTGCGCAGGGCCAGCCCCGCCGCCCGCAGCTTCCGGGCCAGGTAGGGGGTGTTGCAGTCCTCGATCTTCCCGGAGAGGAGCTCGGAGCCGACGATGACCGCCGCGACGGTGGGCCGGGAGGAGCCAGCCATGCGCGCCCTTCAGGAGGTCGGCTCGAGGGGGTTGCCCCGCTCCTCGAGGCCGAACTCCTTGATCTTCTTGATCAGGGTCGTGCGGGAGACCCCCAGGCGGGCCGCCAGCTTGGTCTTGTTCCAGTGGGTGGCCACCAGGCCCTCCTGGATCATCTCCCGCTCCAGCGCCGCCACCGCCGAGGCGAGATCGCCCTTCATCCGGAAGCGCTCCAGGTTCCGCGCCGCGGGGGAGCCCATCCCCGGCCGCGCGCCGGTGTCGAGGAGGTCGGCGGAGAGCATCGTCTCGTCTCCCGAGAGCACGACCAGGCGCTCGATCTCGTTCTCGAGCTCGCGGATGTTGCCCGGCCACTCGTGGGCGTAGAAGTGCGCCATCACCTCGGGGGAGACCTTCTTCAGGGCGAAGCCCCGCTTCTGGGCCTGCTGCTCCAGGAAGTGATCGACCAGGAGGGGCAGGTCCTCCTTGCGGTCGCGCAGGGGCGGCACCTCCACGTTGATCACGTTGAGGCGGTAGTAGAGGTCCTCACGGAACTCGCGCCGATCGACCATCTCCTTGAGCTTGCGGTTCGTCGCCGCCATGATCCGCACGTCGACCTTCTCGGGCCGGGTGCCACCCACCGGCAGGAAGGTGCCCTCCTGCAGCACGCGCAGGAGCTTCACCTGCATGGCCATGCTCATGTCCCCGACCTCGTCGAGGAAGAAGCTGCCCCCGTCGGCGACCTTGAAGAGCCCCTGCTTGTCCCGGCTGGCGCCGGTGAAGGCCCCCTTCACGTGCCCGAAGAGCTCGGACTCGAGGAGGTTGTCGTTGAGGGCCGAGCAGTTCTGGATGACGAAGGGACCGTCCTTGCGGGGGCCGCCGTAGTGGAGGGCCCGGGCGATGAGCTCCTTGCCGGTGCCGTTCTCCCCGGTGATCAGGCAGGTCGAGTCGGTCTGGGAGACCTTCTCCAGGAGGTGGAACATCCGCTTCATCGCGGAGCTCTTGCCCACGATGCTGCCGAAGCTGTAGCGGCCGGTGAGCCGCCCCTCGAGCTCGGAGATGCGGCTCTCCTGCTCACGCACCGTGCGCCCGACCTCGACGATCTCCTCCACCGTGGTCTCGAGGAGGTCGGTGAAGTAGGCGAGGTCCCGGCGGCTGATCCGCGGCACGCTCGGGAAGTCGCGCTGCACGTCGGTGCCGGCCACGCCCGAGGCCTTCACCGCGTCGTAGACCCGGTCGGCGCGCTCGTCCTCGTCCTCGATCAGGAAGCCGCCGGCGAAGATCGCACCGTGGAACTTGCCGAGATCGTCCACCACCGGCACCAGCACGATCGGGAAGCCCAGGTGGCAGGTCTCCACCAGGCGGGCGCGGATCTCACCGGCGCCCCGCACCTCGTCGATGGCCTTCTCCACCGAGTGGTTGCACAGCCCGAAGCCCTCCTTGTGCCCCAGGGAGGACTGGCAGATGCGGTTGTGGGGCGGGACGATCTTGCCCTTGGCGTGGTCGAGGACGTAGCCCGACTCGTCCGCGTAGGAGAGCTCGATGTTCCACCACTTGCGGATCTTCTCCCGGATCTTCCGGACGATGTGGAGATCTTCGAATCGGGAGAAGTCGATCATGGGCTCGGGGAGAGGCTATCAGCTATCAGCCGTCAGCTGTCAGCGGTGAGGAGCGGCGCGATGGCCTGCCAGATCTCCTCCGCGACCTGCTCCACGGAGGGGTTGGCGTCGATGCGGACGACGGGGCTGGTGTAGTCGGGGTCGTCGGCGCGCTCGGCGTAGGCCGCGGCGATCCTGCGCTGCAGCTCGAGGGCGTCGAAGCGCTCGTCCGGCCCGTGGCGATCCGCCCGGCGCTTCAGCGCCTCGTCGGCCGAGATCTCGAGCAGGAGGGTCAGGTCCGCAGGGAGCGCCCGGGCGTTGATGGCCTTCACCCAGGTCAGCTCGCAGTCCACGCCCTGGTAGGCCAGGGAGGAGAGGACGTAGCGGTCGGTGATCACGTGCACCCCCTCCTCCAGGCGGGGCAGGATCTCCGACTCGAGGTGATCCAGGCGATCCGCCGCGAAGAGGGCCGCCACCACCTCGGGCCCGACCCGCTCGTTCGCGTCGGTGCCGCCCCGCCGCAGGCGCCCGGTGAGGACCTGCCGCAGGAGGGTGCCGATGGGCCCGCCGGAGGGCTCGTAGGTGCGGTGGACCCGGTGGCCGGCCGCCGCGAGCCGCTCGCAGAGGAGGTGGGCCTGGGTGGTCGTCCCGACCCCGTCGATGCCCTCGAGGGCGATCAGCCTTCCCCGCCTCTGCTCGTCCATGACCCCGCAGAGCCTATCCCAGGTCGGCCCGGCTTGGAGCCCTCTGCGGGGGCCCCCGGGTGTGACCCGGATCGCTTGACGGGAGGGCCGCCGCGGCGGAATTTCGGCCTCACGATTGAATCTCCCGCCTCCCGCTGCGTTCTTGGGGGGCGAAGCCGCCTTCGAGCCGTCTCCCTCCACGGGCCCCTCGTGCCCCTCCTGATAAAGGTCCAGCCATGAACGTGCGTATCGTCCTCGCGCTCCTCGCCGCCCTCGGCCTCGTCCTCCCCGCCTCCGCCCAGACCACCACCACCGAGGAGGTGGACGTGAACATGGGGGTCGGCGGCATGGGCATCCCCGGGATGGGCGTGAACATGAACGTCCGGGTCACCGAGACCACCGACGACGACGAGGACGACGATGACGACGAGGAGGTGGACGTCAACGTGAACATGGGCGGCATGGGCGTCCACACCAGCTCCTCGACCACCACCGTGCGCACCGGCAGCTCGACCACCGTGCGCACCAGCGGCAGCGGCACCCACGTGCGCGCCGGCGGCACCACGGTCAACACCCGCCAGGCTCCGCCCCCGCCCGCTCCGGCGCCCGCCGCCTGCCCCATGATGGCCCCCCGCACCTTCGGCGAGGTCATGAGCGCCATCGACGACGAGAGCTTCGGCGACGGCAAGCTCTCGGTCCTCGGAGACGCCATCGAGTCCAGCTGCCTCTCCGTGCAGCAGGTCGTGAAGATCCTCGGCGCCTTCGACTTCGGCGACGACAAGCTCAAGGCCCTCGAGAAGATGGCCCCGCGCATCGCCGACCCGCAGAACAAGTTCAAGATCTACGGCGCCTTCGACTTCGACGCGGACAAGAAGAAGGCCAAGCAGATCCTCGCCGGGATCTGACCTGATTCCCGTGTCCTGAACCTGGTCAATCCCCGGATCAGGGGCCTAGAATTGGTCGTATGAGGCCTCTGATCCCCCTCCTCCTGGCGTGCGCCGCCCTCGCGGCGAGCGGCTGCGGTTCGCGCGAGGAGCCCGTCTACGACGACGACATCGGGGTGCAGGCCATCCCGGTGGAGGAGCCCGGGGGCCTGGCGGGCCGCTTCGCCCTGGCCATCCGGGTGGCCGACCTGGTGGACGCCCCCCTCATCGGCGAGTCCGAGGGGGGCTCGATGGCGGCCTACCTGGTCGAGCGCGCCTGGGACGGGGAGACCTACAGCGAGGTCCACCGGCACTGCACCGGCGTGATCGAGCCGGTGGCGGGCAACAAGACCTTCATCCCCGACGCCTTCCGGCAGACCGTCCCGCCCTCGACCTCCCACACCCTGAGCCTCGAGGACGCCACCGGGGCCTACCTCGTCACCGGCCACCTCGAGCTCTGGGGCCTGCGCGACCTGCCCGACCCCTACGAGACCCCCCTGCCGGCGACCGTCGAAGAGGCCGAGGCCCCCCCCCACTCGGAGCGGATCTTCGACATGGACGGGGACGGGAACCCCGGGATGACCGCCCAGATCCAGGGCTTCGTCTCCGGCGATCAGTACTTCGTCCAGCGCCGGGTCCTGGGCCTCGACGGCATCACCCTCGGCCCGGACCGGCTCATCGGCCTGGTGGACAACAAGAGCGAGAAGACCTCCATCGGAGGCAGCAACCGCGTCCTGGCCGCCCAGAACGAGGTGACCCCCGACCCGAACCCCCTGCTCACCTGGTTCGACCAGCTCCGGATCGCCGACGAGGCCGGCTGCGAGGCCGTGAAGGCCCTCGTCGCCGACGAGGCCCTCGGCTTCGACCGCCCCTTCTGAAGGACTCCCCCATGTCCAGCAGCTTCACCGTCCGCCTGATGAAGGCCGACGACTTCGACGCCGTGGTCGCCCTCGACAGCCGCACGACCGGGGCCGCCCGGGTCGAGTACTACCAGATGAAGTTCGACAAGCTCTTCGCCTCCAAGGAGTTCCTGCCGACCTCGATGGTCGCGGAGGACGAGGCCGGCGCGCTGGTCGGCTTCGTGATGGCCGAGCTCTACATGGGCGAGTACGGCATCTCGCGGGCCGGCGCGACCCTCGACACCATCGGCGTCGAGCCCGGGCAGCGGCAGCAGGGCGTCGGCAAGGAGCTGCTCGAGGCGCTGATGGCGCACCTGAAGCAGCTCGGCGTGACCCGGGTGAACACCCTGGTCGACGTCAGCGACGAGACCCTCCTCACCTTCTTCTCCTCGAACGCCTTCGAGCGAGCCCGGAGCGTAGTCTACCTCGAGCGCGCCCTCTAGGGGGGTCAGCGCTCGTTGAAGCCGCGGCCGGCGAGGATGGCCTCGCGCTGCCGCTCGATCCGGGGGAGGCGGGTCTTCGCCTGCTTCGCCTGGTTGAGGTGGAGCAGGTGGGAGCGCCGGCGCCCCGGGGTGAGCGCCTCCCAGGCCTCCCGCAGCGCCGCGTCCCTCGCCAGCGCCTCCTCCAGCTCCCGGGGGAGGGGCTCGGCCGGGCGGCTGGGGCGATCGACCCGGGCACCGGACTCCGCCACCGCGATGGCCTGGGCCAGGAGCGCCTGGATCTGCTTCTTGCGGGCCTTCACCTGCGAGAGCTCGGTGAACTTCAGCACCCGGGCGGCCTGGGTCTTCTCGCCGGCCTTCTCCAGCAGCCCCGCCTCGTCCTCGAGCAGGGCGCCCTGGAAGAAGTTGATCGAGCAGTAGTCGTTGAAGGCGCTGACGATGACGACGTTCTTCCCCTGGTGGGTGTAGGCCGGCATGCTCCACTTCAGGGTCTCGATCAGGCCGCTGGCGCGCACCAGCCGGCGCAGCTCGGCGAGGATCCCCGGCCACCGGTGGATCTTGCAGTCGGGGGTGGCGCCCTTCTCGCAGCGGCCGCATCCCTCCAGGAAGTACTGGTCGACCGACTCGATCTTCTGCTTCACGGTGCGGCCGCCTCGGGGGCTGCGGGGGCTGCGGGGGCGGCCGGGGGCGGCCCGGCCGGGGGCGGGCCGTCGGAGCCGGTGAAGTGCGGTCCCCGGAACTGCCCCCAGCGCACCGCGCCCGGCCCGGAGAGCTCCCAGCGCTCCAGGTGGGTGTAGTGGGCGAGGATCAGGTCGAGCTTGCCGTCGCCGTCCAGATCACCCAGCCAGGGGGTGCAGGCGCTGAAGCGATCGAGCTTCTGCTGCAGGAGCTCCTTCTTGCCCGGCCCGCCGTCGAAGACGTGGAGGGTGCCGCCGAACTCGAGGGGGTTGGGGCCGCCGTTGGAGATGACGAGGGTCTCGTCGAGGCCGTCGCCGTTCAGATCGACCGTGACCGGGGAGGCCTGGATGTAGACCCCGACGGTCTTGCGCTCGAGGACGGCGCCGGTGGCGCCGTCGACCCAGATCACCTCGGCGTGGTCCTCGTAGACGGGCAGCTTGCCCCTCGAGATCGCCGCGACCACGTCCACGGTGGCGTCCCCCCCGAAGCGGCCGGGCGCCGGGGTGGAGGTGGTCTCGAAGCCCTCGTTCTTCACGGTCCAGACCACCTCGCCGCTGCGGCCGTCGACCCGCAGGAGGTTGGCGTCGAAGTCGATGGCGACCACGTCCAGCAGCGGCTCGGTGGCGCCCGGGGCCCGCAGGTCGAAGAGGCTGGGCGAGGACACGAAGCCCCGGCCCGGTGAGGGCAGGCGCCACTGCTCCTCCCAGGAGGGCACGCTGACGGCGAAGAGGTGCCCGGGGAGGGTCCAGCCGCCCGAGCCGAGGATCGCCCGGGGCCCGCCGCCGGCCTCTTCGTAGGCGGGGAAGGTGTAGATCTCCTTCTTGTCGGCGCTGCGCTGCTTGGCCAGCAGCTTGCCGCTGGCCCCGCGCACCACCAGGCTCCGCCCCACCAGCCGGTGCTCGTCGTCGTAGGAGCCTCCCTGGGAGAGGAGCAGCTCCGCCACCCCGTCGCCGTCCAGATCCGGCAGGGGCACGGCGCCGTTGAAGTTCAACCGCGCGGTGTTGCGGTTCTTCTGGCGCAGCGACCAGAGGGTCTTTCCGGTCTTGCCGTCGAGCGCATAGAAGTCCAGCGTCCGCCCGCCGGTCAGGACGTCCTGCACGCCGTCGCCGTTCACGTCCAGGAGGTGGGGGGTGGCGTAGAGCTCGTCCTTGAAGCGCCGCCTCCAGCGGACCTTGCCGGTCTTCGCGTCCACCACCGCCGCGGCGCCACCCTGGCCCATGTGGCCGCCCCCCACCGCGATCTCCGGGGTGCCGTCGCCCTCCAGGTCGAGGACCCTCGGCGAGGAGCCGCCGCCGCCGGGGAGCTGGGTCTGCCAGAGGCGCTTCAGGGTCAGGTCCTCTGCCCGGGCCTCGCTAGCGAAGAGCAGCACGACGAGCGTCGCCAGCAGGCGTGTGGTGCACATCGTGATTGGATACCCCGCTTTCCGGGTCGCGACCACGGAAACCGAGGAGAAACCGAGCACGTTCACGTGCACGTACACGTGCACGGCTTCTCCCCTGATCCGCCCTGGCTCCTCGAACGAGCGGTCGTGCCTTCAAAAAAAACGCCGCGTCGGGGAGATGGCCCCGACGCGGCGTGAAGGGTCGTTGCGCGAACCCCTACTTCAGACTCTTTTCCTAGCTGCAGCCGGAGGTCGATCCGCAGCTGACGCACTTCAGGCAGGTGCCGTTGCGGACCATGGTCATCTGACCGCAGTCACCGCAGGCCTCACCCTCGTAGCCCTGGGCCTTGGCCATGGAGATCTTGTCCAGATCCCGCTTGGCGGCCTTCCGGGAGGAGCCCCGGCCCGCCTTGCTGCGGCCCCCGCCCCCGCTCATGGGGGTGAGGCGGGCCGAGCCCCGGGAGACGGCGCCGCCGCCGCCGACTGCGGTGCGCAGGAAGCCGACGCTGGCGACCTCAGCCTGGTGCTGCTCCTGAAACTCGAAGTGCAGCTCGGAGGGGGCATCGGCCATGCGCTCGTAGACCTCCTCGTCCTCGTACTCGGGCTCCTCGGGGCGGTGCATGGCGTCGTGCCGCAGGTCGTCGGCCTGGACGTGGGCCAGCTCGTGGCGGCCCAGGTAGGAGACGGCCAGCTCCCGGAAGATGTAGTCGATGACCGAGGTGGCCATCTTGATCCGGTCGTTGCCCTGCACCATGCCGTTGGGCTCGAAGCGGGAGAAGACGAAGGCGTCGACGAACTCCTCGAGGGGCACGCCGTACTGCAGGCCCAGGGAGAGCGCCACGGCGAAGGAGTTCATCAGCGAGCGGAAGGCGGCGCCCTCCTTGTGCATGTCGATGAAGATCTCGCCGAGGGTGCCGTCGTCGTACTCGCCGGTCCGCAGGTAGACCTTGTGGCCGCCGACCACCGCCTTCTGGGTGTAGCCCCGGCGGCGGTCCGGCAGGCGCCGGCGGTGCGCCAGGTAGCGCAGGATGATCCGCTCGGCGGCCTCCTGGGGCGCGGCCCGCGAGGGCACGGGGACCTCGTCATCGTCATCGACGGCCCAGGTCGCCGAGAGGGGCTGGGAGAGCTTCGAGCCGTCCCGGTAGAGGGCCATCGCCTTCAGGCCCAGACGCCAGGAGAGGAGGTAGGCGTCCTTGACCTCCTCGACGGTGGCCTCGGCGGGCATGTTGATGGTCTTGGAGATGGCGCCGGAGATGAAGGGCTGGGCCGCCGCCATCATCCGGATGTGCGCCTCGGCCGCGATGAAGCGCGTGCCGTAGCGGCCGCAGCGGTTGGCGCAGTCGAAGACCGGCAGGTGCTCCTCCTTCACGTGCGGCGCGCCCTCGATGGTCATCGTGCCGCAGGCGTAGTCGGAGGCCCGGCGCACCTCGTCGGGGGTGAAGCCCAGGTAGGAGAGGAGGTCGAAGTCCGGGGCCGTGAAGGTCTCGGCGTCGATGTCCAGCCGCTCCTTGAGGAGCTCGTCACCCAGGGTCCAGCGGTTGAAGGCGAAGGAGAGATCGAAGGCCGAGGCCACGGCCTGATCCACCTTGCGCAGGTCGCTCTCCTGGAAGCCTCGCTCCTTGAGGGCCTCGTGGTTCACGCCGGGGGCGCCCTTCAGGGAGCCGGCGCCCTTCACGTAGGCGACGATGGCGTCGACCTCGCGGGGGTCGTAGCCCAGGCGGGCGAGGGCCGCGGGCACCGACTGGTTGATGATCTTGAAGTAGCCGCCGCCGGCCAGCTTCTTGAACTTCACCAGGGCGAAGTCCGGCTCGATGCCGGTGGTGTCGCAGTCCATCAGCAGACCGATGGTCCCCGTGGGGGCGATGACCGTGGTCTGGGCGTTGCGCACGCCGTGCTCGGTGGCCAGATCGACGGCCAGGTCCCAGGCGCTGCGGGCGGCCTTGGTCAGGCTGTCCGGGCAGGCGCCGGCGTCGAGGCCCACCGGGGTGACCTCGAGGTCCTCGTAGGCGTCCACCGGGGCGTCGTAGGCCGCCCGCTTGTGGTTCTTGAGGACCCGCAGGACCTCCGCGGCGTTGCGCTCGTAGCGCGGGAAGGGCCCGTGCTCGGCCGCCATCCGGGCGCTGGTGGCGTAGGCGTGACCGGTGAGGATCGAGGAGATCGCCCCGCACCAGGCCCGGCCCTCGCGGCTGTCGTAGGGGATGCCCAGGCGCATCAGCATGGCGCCGAGGTTGGCGAAGCCGAGGCCGAGGGTCCGGTACTCGTAGGAGCGCTGGGCGATCTCCTTGCTGGGGTACTGCGCCATCAGGACGCTGACCTCGAGGACCACCGTCCAGATCTGGATGGCGTGGGTGAACCCACCGATGTCGAAGGGGTTCTCCTGGTCGCCCCGCAGGAGGGTCATCAGGTTCACCGACGCCAGGTTGCAGGCCGTGTCGTCGAGGAACATGTACTCGGAGCAGGGGTTGCTCGCCCGGATCCGCCCGTCGGTGGGGCAGGTGTGCCAGGCGTTGATCGTGCCGTCGAACTGCACGCCGGGGTCCGCGCTGCCCCAGGCCGCGGTGGCGATCCGCTCCCAGAGGTCCCGGGCGTGGACGCGCTTGGCCACCTTGCCGTCGGTGCGGCGCAGCAGCTCCCACTCGCCGTCGTCCAGGACGGCCTTCATGAACTCGTCGGGCACCCGCACCGAGTTGTTGGAGTTCTGGCCGGCCACGGTGGCGTAGGCCTCGGACTCCCAGTCGGTGTCGAAGGTGGGGAAGATGATGGAGGTGAAGCCCTGGCGGGCCAGCTGGAGGCAGCGCTGGATGTAGGAGGGCGCCACGAAGGCCGCCTTCGCCAGCTTGATGGCGCCGGCGAGGACCTCGTTCTCCTCCGGGTCGAAGCGGGCGTCGCCCTCGACGGTGTCGGTGTGGCAGGCCGCCATGATCTGGGAGAGGTGGAGGCTGCAGGCCTTGCTGCCGGCCACCAGGGCGGCCACCTTCTGCTCCTCGCGGATCTTCCAGTCGATGAAGTGCTCGATGTCGGGGTGATCGAGATCGAGGCAGACCATCTTGGCCGCCCGGCGGGTGGTGCCGCCCGACTTGATGGCGCCGGCGGCCCGGTCGCCGATCTTCAGGAAGCTCATCAGGCCGCTGGAGCGGCCGCCGCCGGAGAGGGGCTCCCCCTCGCCGCGCAGCGCCGAGAAGTTGGTGCCGGTGCCCGAGCCGTACTTGAAGAGGCGGGCCTCCCGGGTCCAGAGGTCCATGATGCCGCCCTCGCCCACCAGGTCGTCCGCGACGGACTGGATGAAGCAGGCGTGGGGCTGCGGGTGCTCGTAGGCGCTCCGGGACTTCTTCAGCTCGCCGGTCTTGGGATCGGCGTAGTAGTGGCCCTGGGCCGGGCCGTCGATGCCATAGGCCCAGTGGAGGCCGGTGTTGAACCACTGCGGGCTGTTGGGGGCCACCATCTGGCGGGCCAGCATCCAGCGCAGCTCGTCGTGGAAGGCCGAGGCGTCCTTCTCGGTGTCGAAGTAGCCGTGCTTCCAGCCCCAGTAGGTCCAGCAGCCGGCCAGCCGGTCGAAGGTCTGGCGGGCGTCGTGCTCGCGCCCCTCCCGGGCCTCGGCGGAGAGCTTGGCGATGGCCTTCTCGTCGGGCACGCGGCGGCGCAGCCACGCCGGGACGGAGCGCTCCATCACGGTGCGGACGGCCGCTGGCACGCCGGCCTTGCGCAGGTACTTCTGCGCCAGGATGTCCACGGCGACCTGCGACCAGTGGTCCGGCACCAGGACACCATCGGCCTCGAAGACCAGCTCCCCGGAGGGATCACGGATCTCGGAGCGGCGGGCGACGAAGTTGAAGTCGTCGTAGGGCGAGCGACCTTCGACAGTGAAGCGGCGGGTGATCTGCATCAGCGGGGACCTCCGGGGACATCATTCAGGGGGACGGCAGAGGGACCCATCTTTCCGCTCCACCGGTGCGGCGCACCCAGGCCGCGTGGTTCCAAAGCCTCTCGATCGACGGACGTGTCCCGCCACCCAGTGTGGCGGCCCGCGGTGCGCAACGACGCTGATATGTCCCCCATCGACCTCAAAGCGAGCGTGAGACTCTCCAGCGCGACCAGAGAGATCAACAGGGTTGTCTCTCGCCCACGATTGACTGCACGAGAACGAGGTCCCGCCGAGACCCCCCTCGACGGCCCGCCGGCGGCGCCGCCGATCCGCTGCCGATCCGCCCCCGCGTGATCGGGCTCTCGATCGCAATTCCAGCGCCCGAGAAGCCGATCACTGCTCCCCCGCGCCGGGCCCGGCCCGCCCCGACCGAGAGGCTGTAAAGCCCTCCGGCGAGGCCAAGTTTCGAACGCGTTCAGAGCCGAGGAATCACCTGCGATGGAGGCGAAAAATGACGCAACGAGGCAGAGTTGCGCGTCCCCCCTCCAGGCGATCATAGGTCGAAAAAAAATGGGCCGGAGAGCGCCTCGAGCGCCGTCCAGAGAGGCTTGACAGCAGTGGAGTGATCGGGCGCCGCCGCGCCCCCCTCCCGGGGCCTCCCGCGCCACCCCCTCCGGGAGGCTCAGAGGAGGCGATCGAGCAGCCCGCGGACCGCGTCGGTGGTGGCCTCGACCGCCACCGGCTGGTTGGGCTCGCGCGACGCGCCGTGGGGCAGGCGGCCCTCGTGGTAGGCCGCCTTGTGCTCGGAGAACTTCAGGGCGTGGGCCGTGCTCACGACCACCACCTCGGCGTCCCGGGCGATGGTCTCCTCGGCGCGGAGCTGCTCCACCGCGGCGAGCGCGACGCCGGTGTGGGGGTCGAGGAAGAGCCCCGCCCGATCCGCGCGGGCCGCCGCCTCCGAGAGCTGCGCCTCGGAGGCCTGGCGCACGATGCCGTCCACCGCCTCGAGCGCCCGCACCGCCTTCGGGAAGGAGACGGGGTTGCCGATCCGGATCGCGCTGGCGGCGGTCTCACCCGCGACCACCGCCTCGAAGTCCCAGCCCCGCTGGCTGGCGAGGTAGAGGGGGTTGGCGGCCTCGGCCTGGGCGACGCAGACCCGGGGCATCGCCTCCGTGAGGCCCAGCGCCCGCAGCAGCTCGAAGCCCGCCACCAGGGCCGACACGTTGCCCAGGTTCCCCCCGGGGATGACCACCCAGTCGGGCACCCTCCCTCCCAGCTGCTGGACGATCTCCAGGGCGACGGTCTTCTGCCCCTCGACCCGCAGGCTGTTCATGGAGTTGGCCAGGTAGATCCCCGCGTCCCGGGTGATGGCCTGCACGATGGTCATGCAGCCGTCGAAGTCGGTCTCGAGGGCCAGCACCTTCGCCCCGTGGGCCAGGGGCTGGAGGAGCTGGGCGGTGCTGATCTTGCCGGCCGGCAGGAAGACCACCGCCGGGATGCCGGCCGCCGCGGCGTAGGCGGCCAGCGCCGCGGAGGTGTCCCCGGTCGAGGCGCAGGCCACCGCCCGGATGGGCTTGCCCGCCCGCACCATCGCCTTCACCGCCGAGACCAGGACCGTCATGCCCAGGTCCTTGAAGCTGCCGGTGTGAGAGGTGCCGCACTGCTTCACCCAGAGGTGGGAGAGCCCCTCCTCTTCGGCCAGGCGGGGGCTCTCGACCAGGGGCGTGCTCCCCTCCCCCAGGGTCACCAGATCCTCGTCCTCGAGCAGCGGGTGCACCCACTCCCGGCGGGCCCAGACCCCCGAGCGCTCCCAGGGCACCGCGGAGATCAGGCGGCGCTCGAAGCGCTCGCGCCACGCGCCCGCCTCGACGGTCTTGAGGGCCTCGAGATCGTGGACCACCTCCAGCAGGCCGCCGCAGGCCGGGCAGCGGTAGACGATCTCGTCGAGGGGGTGCCTGCCCTCCGGGCAGCCCTGCAGGCAGCGGAACTCGGCGTGGAAGCTCGAGGGCATGGATCGCTCTACTCTTCCGGGACCCGCATCTTGGCGCCGCAGCCGCGGCAGCGGCCGGGGGCCAGCCCCGGCAGGCCGCAGTCGCTGCAGGGCACGACGATCTCTTCGAGGTGATCCGGGATGCCGTTCTCGTTGGCGTCCTTGGTGACCCGCCGGCCGCGGTGCCGCTGCATCCCGCAGCGCTCGCAGATCAGCCCCGAGGCCTGCACGTGACTGCACCAGACACAGGGTGAGCTCTCGGTGAGGGCGGCGGTCGCCGGGGTGGGATCCGGGGCGGCCACCGCGGTGGTCTCGAGGCCCTCGATCATCGCGACCGGGGCATCGACGTGCCCCTGGCTCGCGACCTCGGCCTTGGGGAAGGGCATCCCGCAGACCTCGCAGTCGGTGCCCTGGGGCTGCTGGTTCTCGCAGAGTGCGCAGATGATCACGGAGGTGAGCCTACCCCAGATCGCCCCTCCGGGTGGGCCTCGAGCTCGCCGCTTCGCAGCCAGGCGATGATCTGCTGGTTCCCGCCCTGGAGCGTCGCCAGGTAGGACTCGGGCAGGGCCCGGGCCGCCGCCGTCGCCTCGGGCAGCCTCCCCGCCTGCGCCAGGACCAGGGCCAGGTTGGCCCGGATCCAGTGGGCGTCGGGGTGGCGCTCCAGCACCGCCTCGAAGTGGGTGGCGGCCGCCGGCCAGTCCTTCGCGTCGAAGGCCCGGGAGCCGAGGAAGGCCTGGTGGCGGGAGGTCCAGCGGGGGTTGAGGCCCCCGAAGGCCAGGAGGGCCAGGAGGGCGGCGAAGGCCCCGGAGAAGGCCAGTCGCCGCAGGCCGTGCTGGCTCCAGGCCCAGCCCAGGAGGGCCCCGAAGAGCGCCCCGGCGCCGTGGGCGTAGTTGGCGACCGGCAGCACGTCCGCCACGGTGAGGACCACGCAGAGCAGGCCCCAGCCCAGGAAGACCTGGGCGTTCTTCACCCCGAAGAGCATCCCGAAGGGCCCCCCGAGGGGCCGCAGGGCCACGTAGCCGAAGCAGAAGAGGCCGTAGACCGCCCCCGAGAGCCCCACCGAGCCGGGATAGTCGAGGGCCACGAAGGCCAGCTCCGCCAGGGAGCCGGCCACCCCCGTGGCCAGGGTCAGGAGGAGGAGCCGGGCGCCGCCGAAGCGCACCTCGATGGCGAAGGCGAGGGTCCACCACCACAGGACGTTGAAGGCCACGTGGAGGAAGTTCACGTGGAAGAAGTTGGCGGTGAGGAGGCGCCAGAGCTCCCCACCCCAGACCTCGTCCGGGGCCATCACGCCGCGCTCGAAGAGCTCCGGCTGGAGGTTCCCTGCCAGGAAGAGGCCCGCGCAGAAGAGGGCCACCGCGGTGGTTACCGGCCCGAGGCGGGCCCGCTCGGTGAGGCTCAGGTGCCGGGGCGGCGGCGCGCCCGGCGGAGGGTCTTGGCGGGCTTCAGGGGGCATCGGTGGGGTCCCGGTGAGGGGGAACAAGGTGCAACATCAATCCGGACTCATCGAATTTCAAAGGGTTTTTTCGGCGGCTCAGCCGACCCGCCCGAGGGAGAGGCGGCCGTGCCAGCGGCGCTCGAGCTCGGCCTTCAGGCCCCGGTGCTCGGCCCGCTCCAGCTCGGGATCGGCCTCGATCAGGGCGAAGGCGTCGTCCCGGGCCTGGGAGAGGATGAGCCGGTCCCGGACCAGGTTCCCGTAGACCAGGTCCGGGTGCCCGGACTGGCGGGTGCCCAGCAGATCCCCGGGGCCCCGGATGCGCAGGTCCTCCTCGGCGATGACGAAGCCGTCGGTGGTCCGCTCCATCACCGCCAGCCGCTCCCGGGTCTTCTGCCCCTGCTGGGGGTGGGCCACCAGGAGGCAGTGGCTCTGCTTCGCCCCCCGCCCGACCCGGCCGCGCAGCTGATGGAGCTGGGAGAGGCCGAAGCGCTCGGCGTGCTCGACGACCATCACCGTGGCGTTGGGCACGTCGATGCCGACCTCGATGACCGTGGTGGCGACCAGGATCTGGGTCCGGCCGGCGCTGAAGACGGCCATCACCGCGTCCTTCTCGGCCGGGGCCATCCGGCCGTGGAGGAGGCCGATCTGCAGCTCCGGGAAGACCTCGGCCGCCAGGTGCTCCCGCCGCTCGGTGGCCGCCTGGACCTCCTCGAGGGCCACCGAGGTCTCGACCAGGGGGTAGACCACGTAGGCCTGCCTCCCCTGGGCCACCTGCTCCCGCACCACCTCCCAGACCTCGTCGATCCGCTTCGCCCGGTAGACCTTCGTGGCCACCGGCGTCCGGCCCGGGGGCAGCTCGTCCAGGATCGAGAGGTCGAGATCCCCGTAGGCGGTCATCGCCAGGGTCCGGGGGATGGGGGTGGCGGTCATGACCAGCACGTCGGGGCGCTGGCCCTTCTCCATCAGGGCGCGGCGCTGGGCCACCCCGAAGCGGTGCTGCTCGTCCACCACCAGGGTGGCCAGATCCCGGAAGGTCACGTCGGGCTGGATCAGGGCGTGGGTGCCGACCACCACCTGCGCCTCGCCGCTGGCGATGGCGGCCAGGGCCTCCCGCCGGGCGGGCGCCGCCAGCTGGCCGGTGAGCATGACGACCGTGATCCCGGCGGGCTCCAGGAGGGCCCGGAGGGAGCGGCCGTGCTGCTCGGCCAGCAGCTCGGTGGGGGCCATCAGCGCGCCCTGGTGGCCGGCCCTCACGGAGAGCCAGAGGGCCAGGCCCGCCACCACGGTCTTGCCCGAGCCCACGTCGCCCTGGAGGAGCCGGTGCATGGGCTGGGGCCGGCGCAGATCGGCCACGACCTCCCCCAGGACCCGCTCCTGGGCCCCGGTGAGCTGGAAGGGGGGCAGGCGGCGGGCCTCCTCCACCCGCTCGTCGGGGATCACCTGGGCCTGCCCGGGCTCCTGCTGGAGGCCCCGGGCCTTCTGGGCCAGCCCCAGCTGGAGGTGGAGGAACTCGTCGTAGATGAGCCGGCCGTGGGCCGGGGTCTTCGCCTCGGCCAGGGCCGAGAGATCCGCGTCCACCGGCGGCTGGTGGAGGGCCCGCAGGGCGTCGGCCAGCTCGGGCAGGCCCCGCCGGGCCTTGAGGGCCGGGGGCAAGGGATCCTCGAGGCGCGCGAGGGAGGGCAACGCGGCCTCGATGGCCAGGCGCAGGGTGCGGGCAGGGATCCCCGGCACCTCGCTGTAGCGGGGCTGGAGGCGCTCGTCCTCGGCCGCGCTGTCCCCGCCCAGGCTCTCGGGATCGAGGATCTCCGGGTGGGCCATCTCCGGGCGGCCGGTCCTCCCCTTCCCCGGCAACCGCACCTCGCCGGCCAGCGCCACCCGCTGGCCCACCTTCAGCTTCTCCTCGATCCACTTGGCGCCCCGGAACCAGCGCACGGTGATCCGCCCGCTGCCGTCCCCGACCACGGCCTCGAAGCCGCGGCCGCGGCGGTAGAAGCGCACCCCGGCCCGCTCGACCTCACCGACCACGGTGGCCCGGCTCCCCGCCTCGAGCTCGCCGATGGGCACCGAGCCCAGGCAGGACTGGTAGCCCAGGGGCAGGTGATGGAGCAGATCCCGGATCGTGGAGAGGCCCCGCTCGGCCAGCTTCTCGGCCCGGCTGGGGCCGATGCCGGGGAGGCCGCGGAGGCCGTCGTCGAGAGAGCGCACGTCCCCCGACGGGGGACGCGCGGGCGGCTTCGCGGCGACTCTCCCGGCCGGTTTCGGGGTCGGTTTCGGGGTCGGTTTCGGCGGATGCTGAGGCGGATGCTGAGGCGGAGGCGGAGGCTGGGGTGAGGACTCTGGCCCCAGCGCTTCCAGGAGGGCGGCCATGGCTTCCCGGCGCACCTCCCCGTGCTTGCCATCGAGCCCCGCTGCCAGCCCGCGAGCCCTCTCCACCTTCGCGGTCTCCATCCCCGCCTCGGCGGCCGCCTTCAGGCAGCCCTCGGCCAGGGCCTCCAGGCCGCCCACCCGGTCGGCGTTGGCGAAGGCACCCCGGGCGGCGAAGCCCAGCGCCTTTCGCAGCGGCCGGAGGGCCTGGTCGAGCGCCTCGCTCACGGCGCGACCCGGCTCAGCCCTCGCCGAAGGCGACGTCGAGGATCTCGAAGCTCCGGGGCCCCTTCCCGGTGCGGATGGTGACCTCGTCGTCGATCCGCTTGCCGATGAGGCCCCGGGCGATCGGCGAGGCGATGGAGATCCGTCCCCGGTCGAGGTCGGTCTCGTCCTCGCCGACGATGGTGTAGGTGAGCTCGTCGTCGGAGTCGATGTCGAGGAGCTTCACCGTGGCGCCGAAGACGATGCGCTCCCCGGAGAGGGTGCTCACGTCGATCACCTCGGCCCGGGAGAGCCGGTCCTCGAGGTAGGAGATCCGGGCCTCGATCAGCCCCTGCTTCTCCTTGGCCGCGTGGTACTCGGCGTTCTCGGAGAGATCGCCGTGCTCCCGGGCGATGCCGATCTCCTTGGAGATGGCCGGCCGGTCCTCGGCCTTGAGGCGCTTGAGCTCTGCCTTCAGGGCCACGTGGCCCTCCGTCGTCATCGGTACCCGTTCGGACATGGCAGGCTCGTTACCCGGCGTTTTCGGCCCCTGTCAAGCGACGGGCCCAGGCCGCGCTCTCCCGGTGACGGGCGTGGTAGGTCTGCAGGGGCACCACCGGCTCCCCGTCGAAGCCCATCCGGCGCACCTGCGCCCGGCGCTCGAGCGCGCCGACCGCGGCGAGGCCGGCGGCCAGGTTGGTGACGTAGGGGACGTTGCGCATCAGCGCCTCGCGGCGGATCGAGAAGGAGTCGCGGATCTCCTGCTGACCCTCGGTCGTGTTCACCACCAGGGCGACGTCGCCGGCCATGATCCGATCCACGCAGTTGGGTGAGCCCTCGCTGACCTTCAGCACCGACTCGCAGACCACGCCCCTCGCCTTGAGGTAGGCCGCGGTGCCGGTGGTGGCCAGGAGGGAGAGCCCGAGGCCCGAGAGGCGGCGGGCCACGTCGACGATCTCCTCCTTGTCGGCGTCGCGCACCGAGAGGAAGGCCAGCCCGGTGTCGGGCAGGTGGTTGCCCGAGGCCTCCTGGGCCTTGCCGTAGGCCTCGCCGAAGGTGGGCGCGATGCCCATCACCTCGCCGGTGGAGCGCATCTCGGGGCCCAGGATGGTGTCGGTGCCCGGCAGCTTCTTGAAGGGGAAGACCGCCTCCTTCACCGCGAAGTACTGGGGCGAGGGCGGGAGGCCGTCGGGAAGGCCGCCGTAGCCCAGCTCGTGCAGGGACCGGCCCAGCATCACCAGGGTCGCCAGGCGCGCCACCGGCACCCCGGTAGCCTTGCCCACGAAGGGGACGGTGCGCGAGGCGCGGGGGTTCACCTCGATGAGGTAGACCTTCCTCCCCAGCAGGGCGAACTGGACGTTCATCAGCCCGACCACCCCGAGCTCGCGGGCGAGCTGGAGGGAGATGCGGGCCAGGTCCCGGACGATCTCGGGGCCGAGGGTGAAGGGCGGCAGGGCGCAGGCCGAGTCGCCGGAGTGGATCCCCGCCTCCTCGATGTGCTCCATCACGCCGCTGACCAGGCCCTCCTTGCCGTCGAAGACGACGTCCACGTCCACCTCGACCGCGTCCCGCAGGAAGCGGTCGATGAGGATGGGGTGGTCGGGCGAGACGTCGGTGGCCTCCCGCACGTAGCGCTTGAGGGCCTCCTCGTCGTGGACGATCTCCATGGCCCGGCCGCCGAGCACGTAGGAGGGGCGCACCATCACCGGGAAGCCGATCTTCGAGGCGGCCTGGAGGGCCTCGGCCTCGCTCCGGGCCAGGCCCCCGGCCGGCTGCCGCAGGCCCTGCTCGTTCAGCAGCGCGGCGAAGCGCTCGCGGTCCTCGGCGCGGTCGATGGCCGCCGGCGGCGTGCCCAGGATCGGCACCCCGGCGGCCTCCAGGGCGGCGGCCAGCTTCAGCGGGGTCTGCCCGCCGAACTGCACGATGACGCCGAGGATCTCGCCGGCCTGCTGCTCCCGCTCGATGACCGCCAGGACGTGCTCGAAGGTCAGGGGCTCGAAGTAGAGCCGGTCGGCGGTGTCGTAGTCGGTGGAGACCGTCTCGGGGTTGCAGTTGACCATGATGGCCTCGACCCCGGCCTCCTTCAGGGCGTAGGCCGCCTGCACGCAGCAGTAGTCGAACTCGATCCCCTGCCCGATGCGGTTGGGGCCGCTGCCGAGGATGATCACCTTCTTCGCGCCGCTCGGCTCGGCCTCGCACTCGTCCTCGTAGGTCGAGTAGAGGTAGGGCGTGAAGGCCTCGAACTCGGCGCCGCAGGTGTCGACCCGCTTGTAGACCGCCACCACCCCCGCGGCCTTGCGGCGGCGACGGACCTCGGCCTCGCTCTGGCGGGTCAGCGCGGCGATGCGGCCGTCGGAGAGGCCGGCGCGCTTGAGCTCGCGCCAGGTCCGGGCGTCGTCCTCGGCCGGCAGGCCGGCCGCGCGCAGCGCCTCCTCCCGGGCGACGATCTTGGCGATCCGCCGCAGGAACCAGCGGTCGATCTTCGTGCGCTCGAAGACCTCCTCCAGCGGGAGGCCCCGGCGCAGGCCCTCCGCCACCCAGCGCAGGCGGTCGGGGCCCGGGGGCGAGAGCTCCGCCCGGATCGTCTCGAGGGTGACCTCGCGGGGCTCTTGCCCCTTGGGGGTCCAGAGCTCCAGGCCGTCACAGCCGACCTCCATCGAGGCCAGGGCCTTGCCCAGGGACTCCTCGAGGGTGCGCCCGAGGGCCATCACCTCCCCCACCGACTTCATGGCGGTGGTCAGGCGGGTGTCGGCGCCCGGGAACTTCTCGAAGGCGAAGCGCGGGATCTTGGTGACGACGTAGTCGATCGAGGGCTCGAAGCAGGCCTTCGTCTTCTTGGTGATGTCGCTCTCGATCTCGTCGAGGGTGAAGCCGACGGCCAGCAGCGCCGCGAACTTGGCGATGGGGAAGCCGGTGGCCTTCGAGGCCAGCGCCGAGGAGCGGCTCACCCGGGGGTTCATCTCGATGACCACCAGGTCGCCGTTGTCGGGGTTCACCGCGTACTGGATGTTGCAGCCGCCGGTGTCCACGCCGATCCGCCGCAGGATGGCCAGCGCCGAGTCCCGCATGACCTGGTACTCGCGGTCGGTGAGGGTCTGGGCCGGCGCGACGGTGATGGAGTCGCCGGTGTGCACGCCCATCGGATCGAGGTTCTCGATCGAGCAGACGATGACCGCGTTGTCGGCGCGGTCGCGCATCACCTCGAGCTCGTACTCCTTCCACCCGGCGATGGAGGTCTCGAGCAGCACCGTGCGGTTGGGGCTCTCTCGCAGCGCCTCCTCGACCTTGCGATCGATCTCCGCCTCGTGCTCGACCACCGAGCCGCCGCCCCCGCCCAGGGTGAAGGAGGGGCGCAGGATCCAGGGCAGCGGGATGGTCGCCAGGGTCTCCCGGGCCTCGGCCAGCGAGCCGATGTAGCGCGAGAGCGGGGTCTTCAGGCCGATCTCGTGCATGGCCTTCTGGAAGCGGTCCCGGTCCTCGGCCTCCTCGATGGCGTGGAGGGTGGCGCCGATCAGCTCGACCCCGTGGGCCTCGAGCACCCCGGCCTTCGCCAGGTCCACCGCCAGGTTCAGGGCCGTCTGCCCGCCGAGGGTGGGCAGGAGGGCGTCGGGCTTCTCCAGCTCGATGATCCTCGTCGCGGCCTCGACCGTGAGCGGCTCCACGTAGGTGGCGTCCGCCATCTGGGGGTCGGTCATGATGGTGGCCGGGTTCGAGTTGTGGAGCACGACCCGATAGCCCTGGGCCTTCAGCATCCGGCAGGCCTGGGTCCCGGAGTAGTCGAACTCGCAGGCCTGCCCGATCACGATCGGCCCGGAACCCACGAGGAGGATGGTCGAGAGATCGTCGCGGCGCGGCATCGAGCGGGGCGAATACCACGAAGGCGCGGGCCGCGCCTACTCCAGGGCCATCCCGTAGATCTTGGTGGGGTTGGGGGGGGCCAGGTTCCGGCCCCGCTGGCGCTCCAGGTTCAGCACCGTCCGGGCCAGGAGGGCCAGGAAGCGCTCGCGGTCCCGGGGCTCGGCCAGCTCCCCGGCCTTCCGGCGGCGCTTGGCCGTCTTCAGGAGCAGGCGGCGGACCTCCCGGGGGTGGTAGATGAAGGCCCGGCCGAAGATCAGGTGCTCCCGGAAGGGCACCAGCCGGGTCTGGACCAGATCCCCCTTCTCCACCCCGGCCAGGCGCCGGCGCTCGTGGACCTCGAGGTCCTCCCCGGTGAGCAGATCCCGCACCCGCAGGTCGCTGTCCCGGAGCTTGCGCACCTCGAAGAGGCCGTTGCGGGTGTTGCAGAGGCCCCGCAGGATCGCCCGGTCCTCGGTGGTCAGGGTCTCGCCCTGCTCCTCGAGGAAGCGCTCCACCGGCCGGCGGCCCTGGTGGTCCAGCCCGAGGACGTAGTCGAAGAGGTAGTACTCCGAGAAGGCGCTCATCCGGCTCTCGAAGGCCGCGTCCTCCTCGTGCACCTCACCGGTGGCGCCGAAGAAGCGCTCGCGGGCGGCTTGCAGCTCGTCCCGGAAGACCTCGCTGGTGGCCCAATCGGCCAGTCGTTCGAACTGTGCGTTGAACACGGAGTTGCCGTCTGCCTCGTTGCCCCGATCGCTGGTTCCGGGGGGCGAGTATAGCCTCCCCGCCCCGCCCCGCTCATGACGCGGCGTGCCGGGCCGGAATCAGGCCCGGGAGGCCTCGATCCGGCCGAGGAAGCGCTCGAAGAGGTGGCGAGCGTCGTGGGGGCCGGGGGCGGCCTCGGGGTGGTACTGCACGCCGGCGGCGTTCTTCGCCGGGGCGCTGATGCCCTCGACGGTCTCGTCGTTCAGGCTGCGGTGGCTCACGACGACGCCCTCGGGGAGGCTCTGCTCGTCGATGGCGAAGCCATGGTTCTGGCTGGTGACCTCCACCTTGCCGGTCTCGAGGTCGAGGACCGGGTGGTTCGCCCCATGGTGGCCGAAGGGCAGCTTGTGGGTCCTCGCGCCCAGGGCCAGGCCCAGGAGCTGGGAGCCCAGGCAGATCCCGAAGAGGGGCACCTGGCCGAGCAGGCCCTTCACGGTCTCGATCTGGTGGGTGAGCACCGCCGGATCGCCGGGGCCGTTGGAGAGGAGCACGCCCTCGGGGCCGACCTCGAGCACCTGCCCGGCGGTGACCGAGGCGGGCAGCAGCACCACCTCGCAGCCGTGCTCCCGCAGCTGCTCCACGATGGCGCCCTTGGCGCCGTAGTCGATCACGGCGACCCGCGCCCGCTGCTCGCCGGTGAGCGGCGGCAGGGTCTCGCGCTTCCTGGTGCTGACCTCGGAGACGAGGTCCCGGCCCTCCATCCCCGGTGCGGCGGCGGCCTGGGCCCTCAGCGCGTCCACGGACTTGCCGGTGCTGTCGAGGACGCCCATCTGGGCCCCAGCGCTGCGGATCCGGCGGACCAGCTTGCGGGTGTCTACGCCGGAGAGGCCGACCACGCCGTGGCGCGTGAGGTAGGCGTCGAGCTCCTCCTCCGAGGTCCAGGACGAGGCCTCCCGCTCGAGGTTGCGCACGATGACGCCCCGGGCCCGGGGCGCGGGCGCCTCGTCGGCGGCGGCGTGGGTGCCGTAGTTGCCGATCTCCGGGTAGGTGAAGCAGATGAGCTGCCCGGCGTAGGAGGGGTCGGAGATGATCTCCTGGTAGCCGGTCAGGGCGGTGTTGAAGACCACCTCCCCGACCACGGTGTCCCTCGCCCCGAAGGCCTCGCCCTCGAGGACGAGCCCGTCGGCCAGCACCAGCCGGGCCACCTCGCTCAAGCCGCACCTCCGCGGTCCTGGTAGACCTTGCGGCCCGCGACCCAGGTGCTCTTCACCCTCCCCTGCAGCCTCCAGCCGGCGAAGGGGGTGTTGCGGCTCTTCGAGTAGAAGCGCTTCGGGTCGACGTCCCAGGCCTCGTCGAGGTCGACGATCGTCAGATCCGCCGGGCGGCCGGGCAGCAGGGTGCCGGTCTCGAGGCCCAGGACGCCCGCCGGGCCGCTGGTGAGCAGCTCGATGGCGCGCAGGAGCGGCAGCTCGCCCTCCAGAACCAGCTTGAGGGTCAGGGCGGCGGCGGTCTCCAGGCCGACCACACCGTTGGCGGCGGCCGGGTACTCCAGGTCCTTCTCCACCGCCGAGTGCGGGGCGTGGTCGGTGGCGATGGCGTCCACCGTGCCGTCGCGCAGGGCCTTGAGCAGCGCCTTGCGATCGGCGGAGGCCCGCAGGGGCGGCGCCATCTTGGTGGAGGTGTCGTAGGAGGCCACCGCCTCGTCGGTGAGGCTGAAGTGGTGCGGCGTCACCTCGCAGGTGACCTTCAGCTTGCGCTTCTTGGCGGCCCGCACCGCCCGGGCGGCCCCCTCGGTGGAGAGGTGCGCCACGTGGAGGTGGCCGCCGGTGGTCTCGAGCAGGGCGATGTCCCGCACCACCATCACGTCCTCGGCGGCGGAGGGGATGCCCTTGAGGCCCAGGGTGGTCGAGTGCTCCCCCTCGTGCATCGCCCCGCCCTTGGAGAGGGTCAGATCCTCCTCGTGGACCATCACCGCCAGGCCCAGCCCCTTCGCGTACTCGAGGGCCCGGCGCATCACCGAGGCGCTCATCACCGGCTTGCCGTCGTCGGTGAAGATCACGCAGCCGGCCTGCGCCAGCAGCCCCATCTCGGCGAGGGCCTCGCCCTTCAGGCCGACGGTCACCGCCCCCGCCGGCAGCACCCGGCAGAGGCGCGCGCGCCTCGCCCGGTCCAGGATCAGCTCGGTCACCGTGGGGCTGTCGTTCACCGGGTCGGTGTTGGGCATCGAGACGATGGTGGTGAAGCCCCCCGCCACCGCGGCCATCGCCCCGGAGGCGACGTCCTCCTTGTACTCGTGGCCCGGCTCGCGCAGGTGCACGTGGAGATCGATGAAGCCGGGGGTGACCAGCATGCCCCTCGCGTCGACGAGGGTGTCCGCCTTGCTCGGGGGCCGCTTGAGGAGGTCCTTGACGACCTCGCCCTCGAGGACGACCGAGCGGACCTCGTCGAGGCCCTGCGCCGGGTCCACCACCCTGCCGTTCGCGATGACCGTTCGCTTCGCCATGATGTCAGCTCTCCGCGCCGAGGCGCTCGGGGTCGTTGTCGTGGCCGGCGGTGAGATAGAGCAGCGCCATCCGCACCGCCACCCCGTTCTCGACCTGGTCGAGGATCACGCTGGCCGGGCCGTCGGCCACCCGCGGATCCAGCTCCACGCCCCGGTTGATGGGGCCGGGGTGCAGCACCACGGCGTCCTTCTTCAGGCGCTCGGCCCGGGCCAGCCCGAGGCCGAAGAGGCGGCTGTACTCGCGGTCCGTGGGGAAGAGGGGCTCGGCGATCCGCTCCTTCTGGATGCGCAGCATCATCACCGCGTCCGCGTCCTCGAAGGCCCCGTCGAGCTGGTGGCTCACCTCGATGCCCGGGAAGGCCTGCCTCATCCCCAGCGGGATCATGGTGGGCGGCCCCACGACGCGCACCTTCGCGCCCAGCATGGGCAGGAGGCGCAGGTTCGAGCCGGCGACCCGGCTGTGGGTGATGTCGCCGACGATGACGATCCGCTTGCCCCTCAGGCTGCCCGGCTCGCCCGCGCTCCCGAAGGCGTCCTGGAGGGTCAGGGCGTCGAGCAGCGCCTGGGAGGGGTGCTCGTGGAGGCCGTCTCCGGCGTTCACCACCGCGCAGCCCAGGTTGCGGGCCAGCATCCAGGGCACGCCGGCGGCGTGAGAGCGGACCACCACCACGTCGGGGTGCATCGCCTCCAGGTTCTTCGCGGTGTCCATGAGGGTCTCCCCCTTGGTGAGGGAGGAGGACGACCCGCTGAAGTTGATGACGTCGGCCGAAAGCATCTTCCCCGCCACCTCGAAGGAGGTGCGGGTGCGGGTGCTCGGCTCGAAGAAGAGGTTCACGGCCAGGCGGCCCCGCAGGGTCGGCACCTTCTTCACCGGCCGGGAGAGGATCTCCTTGAAGACCCGGGCGGTCTTCAGGATCGTCTCGACCTGCGACAGGTTGAGCTCGCCGATGCCCAGGACGTGGCGGATGAGCGCATTCCTCGTACCCATGATGTTCTCGCTGCTTTCTCTGTGGCCGCCGCCCCCCGGGAGAGAGGACGGCGGGTGAGCGTTCAGGAGATGAGGACGACCTCGTCCTTGCCGTGGGTCTCTTTCAGGTGGACCTTCACCGAGAGGTCATGGCCGGGCGCCGGCAGGTCGAGGACCTCGCCGACGAAGTCCGGGGCGATGGGCAGCTCCCGGCCGCCGCGATCGACCAGGGCGGCCAGCGCGATGCGCTGCGGCCGGCCGAAGTCCATCAGGGCGTCGATCGCGGCCCGGACGGTGCGGCCGGTGTAGAGGACGTCGTCGACCAGCACCACCCAGCGGTCCCGCAGGCCGAAGCGCAGGCGGGTGGGCCCGACCTGCGGCTGGTCCAGACCCCGGAGGAGGTCGTCGCGGTAGAGGGTGATGTCGAGGGTGCCCCGCTCGAGGGCCCGGCCCAGCTCGGGCTCCAGCCGGGCCGCCAGGCGGTCGGCCAGGGGCACCCCGCCGGTGCGGATCCCCACCAGGCAGAGGGCCTCGCGGTCCTCGCAGGCCTCGAGGATCGCCGCCGCCATGCGGTCGAGCGCCGCCTCGATGGCCGCCGCGTCCAGGAGCCGTCGGTTCTTCCGCGCCGTCATGGTCGGTGCGCTCCTACTCGAGCTTGATCTCGCACTCGAGCGTGAAGGACTTGTACTTCTGCTTCTTGATGAAGGGGAACTTCACCACCCGCGTGTAGGGCGCCTCGATGCGGAGCATCGGCGGGACCACGGACTCGTCGATGGTGACCCGGAGTTCGTCGTCCCGCGGGCGGATGGCCGGCAGCTTCTTCACCTCTCCGAACTCCGCGGCCTCCTCCATCCGGACCTCGGCGAGGGCCTTCTTGAGCTCGAGGCGGGTGCGCTCCTCGTCCTTGTACCTCCAGGTCTTGCTCAGGGTCTCCTCGCACTTCGACCGGGCGTTGTAGTGGTCGAGGTAGACCGGCGCGTAGGCGATCAGGAGGTAGATGCCCCCGACCGCGCCGAGGAGCAGCAGGTAGGTCAGCCAGGAGGTCTCGCCGCGCTCTTCCAGGAAGAGCCTTCGGGCGAGGCGGCGGGGGGCCTTGTACGATCGCATGCGGGGTGGCGTAGCACCGGCCCCCGCGGGCCGTCAATCGAGCCCCCCCCTGGCCCGGCAGGAGCCCTCCAGGGGGCCTCCGGGCCTAGTCGCCGATCCGCAGGACGGCCAGGAAGGCCTCCTGGGGGATCTCCACCGAGCCCACCTGCTTCATCCGGCGCTTGCCCTCCTTCTGCTTCTCGAGGAGCTTGCGCTTCCGGCTGATGTCGCCGCCGTAGCACTTGGCCGTGACGTTCTTGCGGTAGGCCTTCACGGTGGTGCGGGCGATGACCCGGGTGCCCAGGGCGGCCTGGATGGCGATGTCGAACATCTGCCGGGTCATGACCTCCTTCATCTTCACGCAGAGGTCCCGGCCGCGGTTGTGGGCGGTGTCCTTGTGGCTGATGATCGAGAGGGCGTCGACCTGGTCGCCGTTGACCATGAGATCGATCTTGACCAGGTCCTGGGCGACGTAGCCGGCCGGCTCGTAGTCGAGGGAGGCGTAGCCCCGGCTCACGGTCTTGAGCTTGTCGTAGAAGTCGAGGACCACCTCGGCCAGGGGCAGCTGGTAGTCCACCTGCACGTGCCGGGTGCTCGGATAGGAGAGGCCCTGCTGGATCCCGCGGCGCTGCTCGCAGAGCTTGATCACCGCGCCGACGTACTCCTGGGGCACGTGGACGTGGGCGTCGATGAAGGGCTCCTCGATGGTCTGGATGTCGCCGGCGGTGGGGATCCGGGCCGGGTTGTCGATCATCGAGACCGTGCCGTCCTTGCGGGTGACCCGGTAGATCACCGAGGGGGCCGTGGTGATCAGGTCGAGGTCGAACTCCCGCTCGAGGCGCTCCTGGACGATCTCCATGTGGAGCAGGCCCAGGAAGCCGCAGCGGAAGCCGAAGCCGAGGGCCTCGGAGACCTCGGGCTCGAAGGTGAAGCTGCCGTCGTTCAGCCGCAGCTTCTCCATCGCCTCGCGCAGGTCGTCGTAGTCGGCGGCCTCCACCGGGTAGATCCCGGAGAAGACCATCGGCTTGACCTCCTTGAAGCCCGGGAAGGGCTCGGCGCAGGGGCGCTCGGGGTGGGTGACCGTGTCGCCGACCTTGGCCTCGGCGACGTCCTTCACCCCGGCGATGAGCAGGCCGACCTCGCCGGCGCCCAGCTCCTTCACCTTCTGGGGGTTGGGCACCTTGCAGCCCAGCTCCTGGACCTCGTACTCCTGTCCGGTCGACCAGAAGCGCACCGTCTCGCCGGTGCGGATGGTGCCCTCGAGGACGCGGATCAGGGTGACGACCCCCCGGTAGCTGTCGAACCAGGAGTCGAAGATCAGGGCCTTGAGGGGCGCCTCGGGGTCGCCGGCGGGGGGCGGCATCTTGTGGACGATGGCCTCGAGGACCGCCTGGATGTTGGTCCCCTCCTTGGCGCTCACGGCCGGGGCGTCCTCGGCCTCGATGCCCACGACCTCCTCGATCTCGGCCCGGGCCGACTCGACGTCCGCGGCGGGCAGGTCGATCTTGTTGATCACCGCCACCAGCTCGAGGTTCGCGTCGGCGGCGAGGTAGGCGTTGGCCAGGGTCTGGGCCTCGACCCCCTGGGTGGCGTCGACCACCAGGATCGCGCCCTCGCAGGCGGCCAGGGAGCGCGAGACCTCGTAGGCGAAGTCCACGTGCCCCGGGGTGTCGATGAGGTTCAAGACGTAGGTCTGGCCGTCCTGAGCCTTGTACTGCATCCGCACGGCGTTGGCCTTGATGGTGATGCCCCGCTCCCGCTCCAGGTCCATGGAGTCGAGGAACTGGGCCTTCGCCTCCCGCGCCCCGACGGTGCCGGTCAGCTCCAGCAGGCGGTCGGCGAGGGTCGACTTGCCGTGGTCGATGTGCGCCACGATGGCGAAGTTGCGGATCAGTTCGCGGTTCACGGGGCGCGCAACTTATGCCAGCGAGGCCGATCAGGAAACGGAAAAGACCGGGACGGGGGCGAGCGATCAGCCCCGGAAGGACTCGAGGGTCTTGCGGAGGCCCTCGGGGAGCTCGATCTCCGGCCTCCAGTCGAGGCGCTCGCCGGCCAGCGAGGGGTCGACGCAGGAGCGCTGCTGCTCCCCCGGGCGGGCCGGCGCGAAGGTGGGCTCGGCGTCGCTGCCCGCGGCGGCGGCCAGGAGGCGGTAGAGGAGGACCACGTCGGTCTCCATCCCGGTGCCGAGGTTCAGGGCCCCGGAGACCTCGCTGCCCACGGCCAGGGCGATGGCCCGGGCGATGTCCCCCACGTAGACGTAGTCGCGGGTCTGCGCCCCATCACCGAAGATGGTGCAGGGCTCGCCCGAGAGCAGGCGGCCGCAGAAGATCGCGACCACCCCCGCCTCCCCGTGGGGATCCTGGCGGGGGCCGTAGACGTTGGCGAAGCGCAGGGAGAGGCACTCGAAGCCGTACTCGACCTCGTAGAAGCCCAGGTAGCGCTCGACCGCGGACTTGGCGCAGCCGTAGGGGCTCACCGGCCGCTGGGGGTGGTCCTCCCGGGCCGGGAAGTGCTCCTGCTCACCATAGATGGCGCCGCCGGTGGAGGCGAAGATCACCCGGCGGGTGCCCGCCCGCCGGCAGGCCTCCAGGAGGTTCAGGCTGCCCCGGACGTTCACGTCCGCGTCGAAGAGGGGGTCCTCGACCGAGCGGCGCACGTCCATCTGGGCGGCGAGGTGGACCATCGCGTCGGCCCCGAAGGCGACGACCCGCTCGGCGGCCTCCGGCGAGCGGATGTCCAGCACCTCCAGGGGGACGCCCTTCGGCAGGTTCGCCCGCTTGCCGGAGGAGAGGTCGTCCAGGACCAGCACCTGCCGCCCGTCGGCGAGCAGGGCCTCGACAGCGTGCGAGCCGATGAAGCCGGCGCCACCGGTGACCAGGATGCGCATCCGCGCAGTGTAGACCAGCCCCGGAGAGGGGGTCAGTCGTTCTTGCGCAGCATGTCCTCGATGGTCAGCTGCCCCGGCAGGTCGTGCTTGTGGCGGGCGAGGATGAGATCGATGCCCTGGCGGATGTACTCGGCCACCGGCACCTTGGTCTTCTCGTTGAGCAGCTTCAGCTTCTCGTTCTGTTCCGGCGTGATGTACACCGTCGTGCTGATCTTCTTGCGGCCCATGGTCGTCCTCTTGGAGCCGAACCTACATGACCATACGTGGCCGTCAAAGAAATGGGCCCCCGAAGCGCCCTTGACCCCCTCGCCGCAGGAGCGCGAGGATGGCCCTCGATGAAGTCGATCGCGTGGATCTGCGCCCTGGCGCTCGCACTCCCCCTCGCCGCGGCCTGCGGCAAGAAGGGGGCCAAGGGCCCCGAGGCGGGGATGGAGGCCGCCGGCGGCGAGGACGGTGACGCCCGCCTCGCCGGTCCCGGCGACTGGGTCAAGGAGTACGACCTGAACCGGGACGACGAGCCCGACGTCTTCCACCACTACGCCAAGGACGCCGACGGCACCGACCGCATCGTCCGCAAGGACCTCGACATCAACTGGGACGGCCGGATCGACGTCCTGCGCTGGTACGACAAGAAGGAGCGGGTCACCAAGGAGGACTTCGATCTCGACTTCGACGGCAAGATCGACGTCACCAACTTCTACGACGAGGCCGGGAAGCTGATCCGCAAGGAGGCCGACCTGGACTTCAACGGGCGCACCGACCTCTGGAAGCACTACGAGGGCGGCAAGCTGGTCCGCAAGGAGCGCGACACCTCCGGCGACGGGCGGGTCGACTACTTCGAGTACTACGAGAACGGCGAGATCGACCGGATCGGCGAGGACCTCGACGGAGACGGAACCGTCGACCGCTGGACCAAGGCCCAGAGCTAGGTGGCTACCGCCTTGGCGGCTGCGAGCTTCGAGCTATGAGCTGTGAGCTCTGCCTTGCAGACGCGTACCCTCGACGACCGATCGACGACCGAAGCGGGCGCCGGCAGGTGCGGTCTGGCTTCGGCCAGGCTCGCAGCTCACAGCCCTTCGTGGGGCATCGAGTCCCAGGGCGCCCGGAAGTACTGCACCGGGCTGTAGTGCCGCAGATCCGTCACCCGGCTCATGTAGACGCAGGAGTAGTCCCGCACCTGATCGCCGAAGCGGCTGTTCTCGTTGCCGTCCTTGAAGATCAGCCCCCAGTAGGGGTTCGCCTCGTCCCGCAGGGCCTTCGAGAGGGCCTCGCTCCCGGCCAGGACCTCGTGGAGCGAGGCGCGCAGGCCCTCCAGCTCGAGCTTGGCGGCCCGGAAGGTCTCGGCCACGCCCTGCTTCTCCAGCGCGCTCACCCTGCCCTTCTGGGCCGAGATCGCGTCGTCCAGGCGATCCCGCAGATCCTCGAGGTACTTGAGCCGGGCCCAGTCCTCCTTGCGCTCCTCGAGCAGGAGGATCTCGCGCTCGAGCTCGGCCACGATCATCGCCGTGCGCCACATCCCGGAGCGCTTGCTGCGCAGCATGTCGCCGTAGATGTGGTCCCCCACGTAGAGCACGCGGTCGCCGCGCCAGTCGGTGTAGGCCTCGAACTCGGCGAGGTTCCCGCCCTGGTAGACCCGCCCCCGGTGCAGCTCGGTCGCCGGCACCGTGGCCACCTCGCCGTTGCCGGGATCGACCTCGAGGAAGGGCTCGCGCTCGCTGAAGAAGCCGGGCTTGCTGGCCCCGACCACCACCGCGTCGAAGTAGCTGCGCCAGGACTCGTACTCGGGCAGCAGCCCGTCGAGGAGGTGCTCCATCACCGCCTCGGTGTAGTCCCAGTAGGAGTTGGTGAGCAGGAAGATCCGCTTCCCTCCGGAGCGCAGCCGGTGGAGGGTCGGCCCGAGCAGGGGGTTGCGCTCGATGTAGCGCGGCAGGTCCCCCTTGATGACCTCCTTGAGCGATCCGTCCCGGTGGAGGGAGTCGATCGAGGCCCGGATCTCGTCGTAGATCGCGGCGGGATCGAAGGCCTCCCCGCGCGCCTCGTAGCCCTCGACCAGCTGCTGGTAGAGCACGCCCTCCGGGAGCGCGAAGAGCGTGTCGATCCACTCGTAGCGCTCGGTGGAGAGGCGGATCTTCTGGCTGCGGTAGAGCCGGATCCGCTCCTCCTTGTCCAGGCGCCGCAGCCCGTGGAAGACCCGGGCGACGTGGCCGTGGGCGTCGATCTTGAGGACGTTCCCCTCCTTCTTGTCCACCACCAGCCCGCGGATGGTCAGCTCCGGCCGGTAGCGCAGCTCGCGCAGCCACTGGGGCCGGCCGTGGGCCTCGATCATGCGCTCGAGGGCCATGCCGTAGGCGAGGCGCTCGATCTCTCGCCCGGCGTAGACCGCCAGGGTGTAGTCCATGTCGAAGCCGACCGCCGTGACGCGATCCATCCGCAGGTTGCGGTTGACGTGGACCCGCTCCGCGAGGGGGACCCGGGCGCTGGGCCAGGCCTTCAGCCGCTGCTCGATGGCCGCGAGGCGCGGCGCGTCGAGGGGCAGGGTCGGAGGCGCGCCCTCGGCGGGGGCGCTCCGCGGCGCCTCGCTGGAGCGCTCGACCGCGGGCCGGATCCGGGTGCGGCTCTGAGGCCGGCTGGGATCGTGCAGCCCGGGAGCCCCCTCTCGCCTCGTCTTCTTCTTCCTTCGCTTCGCCATCGTCGCGACGCAGTCTGGACCAGGCCTGCCTCCCTCACAACTGCCGGAACGGGTCGATTTCTGGCCCGCTCCCCTCGCCCGTGGAACCATCGCCCCATGGCGAAGAAGGCCACGCGCAGCAGCCCCCTCTCGGGACGGGTCGACCGCCTCGAGGGGAGGGTCGACCGCCTGGAGCATCGGGTGGACGGCCTCGAGGGGCCCTCCGCGGTGAAGGCCGAGGGCCCGCCTCCGCCCCCGCAGAAGAAGGGGCCCCGCTGCCCCGGCTGCCGGCTGGAGATCGGATCGGCGCGGGCGCGGCAGTGCGAGTGGTGCGGCTTCGTGTTGTCCGAAGGTCGCTAGAGCGGGGTCAAGGAGAAGCCGTGCACGTGCACGTGCACGTCGACGTGCACGGGTTTTCCCGGGTGACCCGGCAGGGCGGTCGTTGGTACCCTTCTGGGTCTGCATGGCAGCTCCTCGTCTCTACCGCCTCATCGATCGCGTCGCCGAATCCGACGCCGGTGAGACCTGGCGAGGGGTCGCGACCGGCGCGGGCGACCCGGAGCCGGCGACCCTCAAGATCCTCTCTCCCCGGGTGGTCTTCCCGGAGATCGTGGCCGCCCTCGGCGCCCGGGTGGAGTCCGCGGGGAAGCTGAAGCACCCCTCGCTGGTGGTGCCCTGGGAGCTGGGGGTCGCGGGCGGCCGGACGGTCCTCGCCTCCCGGCACGTGCTGGGGCACGACCTCGACATCGTCTTCCAGCGCCTGCGCTCCCGCGAGGTCAAGCTGACGGTGAGCCGCGCGGTGCACCTGGTCGCCGAGGCGGCCAACGCCGTCTCTGCGCTCCACCTCGCCGGACAGCTCCACGGCTCCCTCGGGCCCTCCGATCTCTTCGTCGGCTTCGACGGCACGGTGAAGGTCTCCTGCGCCGGCCTGCGGCCGGCCCTGGAGCAGCACGCCCGCACCCGGCAGATGGCCACCCGCGGCCGGCGGGCCTACCGGGCCCCGGAGCTCTCCCGCAACAGCGTCCCCGACGCCCTCGCCGACGTCTACGCCCTGGGCGCCATCGTCTACGAGCTGACCACCGGCAAGTCCCTGGAGGAGGCCGGCCCCCGCGGCACCTCCACCCGCTCGGACTCGCTCACCCCGCCGAGCCGGATCGACCGCCGGGTGCCGATGAAGCTCGACGCCGTGGTGATGAAGGCGCTGGAGACCGCCAAGAGCCGGCGCTACCACGACGCCGCCGAGCTGCGCGAGGCCCTCTGGGGCTACCTCGACGAGATGGGCGAGGTGATCACCCCCGCCGATCTCGCCGCCTTCGCCGCCTCGGTCCTGCCCAACGAGGTCGTCCAGAAGGACTTCGATCCCGACGAGGCCGCCCAGGGGACACCGCCCATCCCCGGCACCTTCTCCCTCTCGCCCCTCGCCACCGGCGAGGGGGTGGCGCCCGACCTCGCCTCCACCGCCGAGATCGCCGTCTTCTCCGCCCCCCCCGACCCGGAGACCCTCGGCGAGGCGGCGGCCGCGCCGCCCTCCTTCGAGGAGACGGGCAGCGAGAGCACCCAGCGCCTCGAGGCCGCGCAGCTCGCCAGCACCGGCCACCGGACCGATCCCGCGGGGAACGGGATGCTCGCCTCCGCGCCGGACCTCTCCGACGCCGAGGCGCAGGCCGCCCCCGACTCCCTCGCGCCGCCGCCGGGCATGCTCTCCGAGGCGCCGCCGGCCGAGGAGGAGGGCGAGCTGCGGGGGGACATCTTCTCTCGCACCGTCGAGATGCAGGTCGTGGCGGACGCCCCACCCCCCAGCGGCGCCGCGGCGCCGGGCACCGAGGCCGAGGGTCTGGCGCCCGACTTCGGCGTGCCCCCCGAGCACGGCGGACCGGATCCCGGGGACGCCCCGGCGCCCGCCACCGGACCCGACCCCGCGCCCGCGGCCGGGGATCCGGCGGTCTACGGGGCGGGCGTCGAGCCCGCGGACTCCCGCCAGCGCACCGAGTACCAGGCTCCACCGGTGGCCCCGCGCCGCAGGATGTGGCCCTGGCTGGTGGTCGCCGGAGTGGCGCCCATCCTGGTGGCCGTCGGCTTCATCCTGGGGCGGCAGGATCCCGAGCCGACCCAGGCCGAGCTCGCGGCCCTCGAGGCCGGCCTCACCGCCCTCGAGCAGGGACAGACCCCGGCGCCGGCCGAGGCGAGCCCGCCGCCGGCGGACCCCGATCCCGCTCCCCCCGAGGAGGCCAGCGCGCCGGAGCCCGTCCCCGTGGTGAAGGGCGCCGAGAGGAGCGCGCCCCGGGAGCCCGATCCGCCCCCCGCCGAGACCCGGCCCGCCAAGACGAAGGCGCCGGTCGCCAAGCGCGGCCGCCTCACCGTGATCTCCAGCCACCGCGCCCGGGTCTACGTCGACGGCAAGGACACCGGCCGCTTCACGCCCCTCAAGGGCTACCGGCTCAGCGCCGGGAAGCACGTGGTCACCCTCATCCAGCCGAGCACCGGCATCACCCAGAAGCGACGGATCACCGTCCGCCCCGGCGGGAGGGTGAACCTGAAGGTCCGCTTCAAGTAGGCTCTCGCCACGAGCCATGGAGAAGCGCAACGCCATTCCCGTCTTCGTGGTCGAGGACCAGCCGGCCATCCGCAAGGCGCTGCTGAAGTACCTGGCGACCCGCGAGGAGGTCGAGGTGCTCGGCTGCGCGCCCTCCGGGGAGCTGGGCCTGGAGGCCCTCGCCGAGCTCGGCGAGGGGGGCCGCCCGGAGGTCCTGGTCCTGGACCTCGAGCTCCCGGGCATCGACGGCATCGGCGTCCTCGAGGCGGTGCGCGAGCGCTGGCCCGAGGTGAGGGTGCTCATCCTCACGACCTTCGACGACGAGGCCAAGGTCTACGAGGCGGTGAACAAGGGGGCCTCCGGCTACCTGGTCAAGCGCATCGCCACCGAGAAGGTGGTCGAGGCGATCTGCGAGGTCGCCGACGGGGGCGTGGTGATCGAGTCCCGGATCGCGAAGCGCTTCTGGAACTACTTCGAGAGCGTGAAGGCCACGCCGAAGGTCCCCGACCGGGGCGGCCTCTCCGAGCTGGAGCTGGAGGTGCTGCACTACATCGCCCGCGGCCTCTCCAACGCCGAGGTGGGCGAGGTGATGGACATCGAGCGGCGCACGGTGCGCACCCACCTCTCGCACATCTACGAGAAGCTGGGCGTCTCCAGCCACGTCTCCGCGGTGGTCGAGGGGCTCAAGCGCGGGCTCATCAATCTCTAGATGGGCGGCCCGGGGAGCAAGGGGCGCCGGCGCATCGTGGCCGCGGCCCGGGTGCTGGACCCTCACCTGCCGGCGGGCCCGCCCCTGCGGGGGGTCGAGCTCGACGGCGGCCGCGTCCGGCGGCTCCTCGGCGAGGCCGAGCTGGCCGCGCTGCCGCCCGCCGAGATCGAGGATCACGGCGACGCCACGATCCTCCCCGGGCTCTGCGACGCCCACCTGCACCTGGCGGGGCTGGGGCGCGGGCTGCGCCAGCTCGACCTGCGGGAGGCGGCCTCCCCCGAGGCGATCCGCGAGCAGGTCGCGGCGGCGGCCCGCGACCTCCCGCCGGGTAGCTGGATCCGCGGGCGCGGCTGGGATCAGCACCGCTGGGAGGGCGCCGCCCTCCCCCACCGCGCCGTCCTCGACGCCGCCACCACCGAGCACCCCGTCTGGCTCGCCCGGGTGGACGGCCACGCCGCCTGGCTGAACGACCGGGCCCTGGCCCTCGCCGGGATCGACGCCCGCACCCCCGATCCGCCCGGCGGCACCATCGTCCGGGACGCGCGGGGCGAGCCCACCGGCGTGATCATCGACAACGCCCTCTCCCTGGCCGGCAAGGCGCTGCCCGAGCGCGACGCCGCGGAGCGGCGGGCCGACCTCCTCGCGGGCGTGGCCCACTGCCGCAGCCTGGGCCTGACCTCGGTCCACGACATGGGCACCCGCCCCCTGGATCTGCCGGTGCTGCGGGCCCTCGCCGACGAGGGCGCCCTCGACCTTCGGGTGGTGGTGTACCTGGACTGGGACGAGGCGGTGATCGCGGCGGAGCTCCCCCGCCCGCGCCAGGCCGGCGGCCTCCTGCCGATCGTGGGGGTGAAGCTCTACGCCGACGGCGCCCTCGGCTCTCACGGCGCGGCCCTGGAGGCCCCCTACCTCGACCGACCCGGGGAGCGCGGCCTGCTCCTGACCGAGCCCGCGGTGCTGCGCGAGCGCGCGCTGCGGGTCGCCCGGGCAGGCTATGACCTCGCGATCCACGGCATCGGCGACCGCGGCTGCCGCCACGCCCTCGAGGCCTTCGAGGCCGTGAGGGCCGAGGGGCACGCGGTGAACCTGCGCCTGGAGCACGCCCAGATCCTGGGCCCGGACGCCATCGAGCGGATGGTCCGCGCGCGGATCGTACCCAGCGTCCAGCCCACCCACGCGACCAGCGACATGGCCTGGGTCGAGGCGCGCCTCGGCAGCGAGCGGATGGCGGGCGCCTATGCCTGGCGCAGCCTGGCGGACGCCGGCCTCGTGCTCGCCCTGGGCTCCGACGCCCCCATCGAGCCGGCCGACCCCTGGTTCGGGATCCACGCGGCGGTGACCCGGCAGGACCGCCGGGGCTCCCCGGAGGGGGGGTGGCGGCGCTCGGAGGCCCTCTCCCTGGACGAGGCCCTGCGCGGCTTCACCTCCGGGGGCGCGCGGGCCGCCGGGCTGGAGGCGCCGGGGACCCTCCGGGAGGGCGCCCCGGCGGATCTGACGATCGTCCGGGGAGATCCCGCGGCCCTCCCGCCGGGGGACCTGCACCGGCTCGAGATCCTGGGCACCCTGCTGGGCGAGCCCTGAAGATCGAGGCCTCGCCGCCCTTACACCCCGGGCTCCATCCCGGATTCCCTTTGCCGGACGTGCTTTTCGGGGGCTAGTCTGCCGCCCCATGAAGTCGACCGCACTCGCTGCCCTCGCCCCCCGCCGCCTCCTCCCCCTCGCCCTCGGCCTGGCCCTCGGGCTCGCCGGCGCGGGCTGCCCCGGTGATCCCGAGCCGCTGCCGGATCCCATCGACCTGACGGCGCGCCTCGAGGCCGGGCAGGTGCAGGCGGGCATCGTCGAGCACGAGGACGCCCTCATCGGCGGCCCCAAGGCCGAGGGACAGGTCGGCGACATCAAGCTCTACAACAGCCACGTCGCCTTCATCGTCGAGGGCGTCCGCCTCGCCAGCGGCTACCGCTACTGGGGCGGCAACCTCGCCGACGCCGACCTCATCCGGCCCGAGGGCGAGCCCGGGCGAGACCTCTACGGCGAGGCCTTCTTCTCCTGGAACCTCGAGGTCTTCCAGCCCACCGACATCATCGTCGTCTCCGACGGCCGCGAGAGCGGCGAGGCCCACGTCCGCCTGACCGGCCGCTCGGTCCCCTTCGGCTTCGCCGAGAGCTTCCGGGACATCTTCGACGCCGACCCGGTGGACCTGGAGATCGCCTACGACTACCGGCTGGGTCCGGACGACCGGGCCCTCCACCTCACCATCAGCCTGACGAACGTCGGGGACGCCACCTCGAACATCAACCTTCCCCTGGTCTTCTCCTCCCACGGGGACGGGGTCGAGGCCTACGCCCCGGGCCCCGGCTTCGAGGACCAGAGCGCCGTGGCCAACCTCCCCTACTCAGGCGCGGTGGGCCGGGATCTCTCCTACGGCCTCATCGCCGCCGACGACGATCTGAACCCCCTCTTCGCCTACAAGGCCGTCTCCCTCACCACCCAGGAGGCCTACAACCTCCCGGCCGGCCGGACCACCACCCTCGACTACGACTTCGCCGTCAGCGAGCAGAGCGCCGCCGGCCTCGAGCTGGTCCGGGGCGACCTGCTGGGCTACCAGCCCGGCGCCCTGATCCGCGGCACGGTGAGCCTGCCGGACACGGTCGCGGACGAGACGGCCTGGGTGGCGGTGCGCGACGGCCTGAAGGTCGCCTCGCTCGCCCCGGTGGCGGCCGACGGCAGCTTCGAGGTGCCTCTCGAGCCCGGCCTCTACGAGGTGTACGCCTTCGCCTCCCAGCACCTGCCGGCCACCCCGGTGACGGTCGATCTCGGCGGCGGCGGCGAGGGCACGGCCAGCCTCTCGATCGATCGGGCGGCGCGGGTCACGAGCACCGTCACTGACACCAGCGGCAACCCCGTCCCGGCCCGGGTGACCTTCCTGCGGCAGGCGGGCACCGGCTCCCCCGAGTCGCCGTCGGAGACCCGCGCCATCTGGAGCTGGGGCCGGGGCGTGTCGGCGGTCGCCTACGTGATCGACGGCCCCGAGGAGGTCGTCCTCCCCGCCGGCTCCTACACGGCCTACGCCACCCACGGCCCCTCCTGGGAGATGGACCAGAAGGTGGTGACCGTCACCGAGGGTGAGAGCGCCTCGATCAGCTTCCAGATCGAGAAGGTCATCGACACCAGCGGCTGGGTCTCGGCCGACTTCCACATCCACGCCATGCGCAGCCCCGACTCGCGGGTGCCCTACGACATCCGGGCCAAGCAGGCCGCGACCGACGACCTCGACATCCCGGTGCTCACCGAGCACGTCTACGTCTCCACCCTCCAGCCCATCGTCGACACGCTCGGCCTGGGCGACCGGGTCATCGGCATGGTGGGCCACGAGGTCACCACCTTCTCCTACGGCCACTTCAACGCCTTCCCCCTCGACTGGCGCCCCCTCGATCCCAACGGGGGCGCGGTCTACGAGCACGGCCGCAGCCCCCGCGAGCTGATCTCGGCCATCCGCACCCAGAACGGCGAGGCCGACGAGATCATCCAGGTCAACCACCCCCGCTCCCTCGGGCCGGGCGGCTACTTCTCCTGGATCGGCCTCGACGCGGTCGCCGACACCACCAACAAGCCCGACGACTGGTCGCTGGAGTGGGACAGCATCGAGGCCTTCAACGGCGGCTGCAGCCGCGGCGGCGAGAACGGCGAGGCGGTGGACGACTGGATGGCCTTCACCTCCAACGGCTACCCGAAGACCCTCTCCTCGGGCTCGGACACCCACGACGAGGACAGCCCCCCGGGCATCCCCCGCAACTGGATCCAGCTCGACAAGGCCGCGGTCGCCGCCGATCCCCAGGCCATCGTGGCGGCGGTCCGCGACCGCAGGCTGATCGTCTCCTGCGGGCCCTTCGTGGAGTTCGCGGCCGCCGACGGCACCCGCCTCGGAGGCCGGACCGGCGTCGACGGAAGCGGCGTGGCCAGCTTCTCGGTGAAGGTGCAGGCCCCCAGCTGGATGCAGCTCGACGAGATCCGGCTCCTCGAGAACGGCGTGCCGGTCACCTCGGCGAACATCGCGGCCGAGACCGGCGTCGTCCGCTTCGAGGGCACCCTCGAGCACACGCCGGCCGCCGACGCCTGGTACGCCCTCGAGGTGCTCGGCTCGGGCTCGAGCGCCCCGATGAGCTGGCGGGGGCCTCCCTACGCCCTCTCGAACGCCATCGAGATCGACGCCGACGGGGACGGCAGCTGGACCCCGCCGGGCGCCTGATCCCGGGCCCTACTCCATCGCCGCGTCGGTGATCTCCAGGCCGCGGTCGATGATCTCGAAGCCCTCGAGGAGCTGCTCCTCGGTGATGCAGAGGGGCGGGTTGCACATGAACGAGCCCCACCGGATGAAGGTGAAGAGGCCGTTCTCCCGGAAGAAGGCGCCGAGCTTGGCCATCACGGGGCTGTTCTCGTTGTAGCCGGCGGCGCGGGTGCCGTCGGCGCTCTTCTGGAGATCCATCATGCCGAAGAGGCCCAGGCAGCGGCCCTCCTTCACGCTCGGGTGCTTCGCCTGGAGGCGGTCCATCTCGGAGCGCATCACGCCCTGCAGCTTGGCGGCGTTCTCGATCAGCCCCTCCTCGACGAGGACGTTCACGGCGGCGAGGGCGGTGGCCAGCCCCATGGGGTGGCTGTTGTAGGTCAGGCCGCCCCAGAAGACGTTGGTCTGGAAGTGCTCGGCGATCGGATCGCGCATGGCCACCGCGCCCAGGGGCAGGTAGGAGCTGGTCAGCCCCTTCGCCATGGTCACCAGGTCCGGGATGATGTCCCCGTGCTGGAAGGCCATGAGCTTCCCGGTCCGCCCGAAGCCCGCCATCACCTCGTCGCAGACGAGGAGGATGCCGTACTTCGTGAGCAGCTCGCGCAGACCCTTCAGGTACCCTTGCGGCGGCGGCAGGATGCCGTTGGTGCCGGTGACCGTCTCGATGAACATGGCGGCGATGGTGCCCGGCCCCTCGTACTGGATGACCTCCTCCAGGTAGGCGAGGTTCTTGGCCGTGATCTCGGCCTCGGACTCACCCCAGGAGAAGCTGTAGGGCCAGGGATCCATCACGTGGACGACCCCGGGCACCCCCGGCTCGTTGGGCAGGCGGCGCGGATCACCGGTGAGCTGCATGCAGGCGTTGGTGCTGCCGTGGTAGCTGCGGTAGCGGGCGAGGATCTTCTGCCGGCCGGTGTAGTGGCGCGCGATCTTCATCGCGTTCTCGTTCGCCTCGGCGCCGCCCAGGGTGAAGAAGAAGGTGTTCAGATCGCCCGGCATCAGCTCCGCCAGCCGCTGGCTGAAGCGCGCCCGGATCTCGGTGGCGGTGCCCGGGAACGCGAAGAGGAGCTTGTCGGCCTGGTCCTTGATGGCCTGGATGACCTTCGGGTGACCGTGGCCGATGTTCACGCTCATCAGCTGGCTGTTGAAGTCCAGCCAGCGCGTGCCGTCGGGGGCGTAGAAGTAGACGCCCTCGGCCCGCTCGACCGGATAGGGGTTCACCGTGGCGGTCGCCGCCCAGGTGTAGAGAGTGTGCTTCTTGCAGAGGTCGACGATCTCTTGCTGGTTCATGGGGGTTGAGATTCCAAAGAGTTAAGAGGTCCAGGTCTGGTCGGTCTGAAGGGCCCACTTGGTGGTGACCTTGCGCTGGCGGGTCCAGAAGCGGAAGCCGTCCCAGCCGCTCATGTTGCCGGGGCCGAAGGCCGAGTCGTTCCAGCCGCCGAAGCCGTAGGGGTCGCGGGGCACGGGCACGCCGATGTTCACGCCGCACATGCCGGCCTCCATCCGGGCCACCACCCGCTGGGCGACGTCGCCGCTCTGGGTGTAGATGCAGGAGGCGTTGCCGTAGGGGTTGCCGTTCTCGATGGCCAGCGCCTCGTCGAGGTTCTTCACCCGCATGATCGAGAGCACCGGGCCGAAGATCTCCTCGCAGCCGGCGGGCATCTCGGGCGTCACGCCGTCGAGGATCGTGGGGCCGACCCAGTTGCCGCCCTCGACCGGGTTCACGCCCCGGCCGTCGAGGAGCACCTTCGCGCCGGCCTTCTCGGCGCCGTCGATGTAGCCGCGGATCTTCTTCGCCGCGCCCTCGGTGATGATCGGGCCCATGTCCTCGCCGGTGCGGATCTTGCCGGCCCGCTCCACGATGGCGTCGATGATATGCTGCACGTCGCCCACGGCGACGAGCACGGCGGCCGCCATGCAGCGCTGGCCGGCGCAGCCGGAGAAGGAGGCCACGATGTTGTCGGCCGAGACGTTGAGGTCGGCGTCGGGCACCACGATGAGGTGGTTCTTGGCGCCACCCAGGCAGTTGGCGCGCTTGCCGTTCGCCGCCGAGCGCGCGTAGACGAGCCTCGCCACCTTGGTGGAGCCCACGAAGCCCACGGCCTTGATGCCCGGGTGATCGGCGATGGCCTCGACGACCTCCTGGCCGCCCTGCACGAGGTTCAGCACGCCCTTGGGCAGGCCCGCCTCGGTGAAGAGCTCGGCCTGCCGGACCGCCGAGAGGGGCACCTGCTCGGAGGGCTTGAGGACGAAGGCGTTCCCGCCGACGAGGGCCTGCGGCATCATCCAGAGCGGGACCATGAAGGGGAAGTTGAAGGGCGTGATCCCCGCCACGACGCCCAGGGGCTCGTAGTGGGTCTCGCAGACCACGCCGCGGCTCACGAGCTGGCGCTCACCGTTGGCCCAGTTGGGCAGCGAGCAGCCGAGGTCCATGCACTCGATCCCGCGCAGCACCTCGGCCTTCGACTCGGCGAAGGTCTTGCCGTTCTCGTGGGTGCAGAGCCAGGAGAGCTCGTCGAGGTGGGCGAACATCAGCTCCCGGGCCTTGTAGAAGACCTCGGCCCGCTCGCGCATCGGCCAGGAGCCCCACTCCTTCTGGGCCTTCGCGCCGGCCTTCACCGCGGCGTCGACGTCGGCGGCGCTGCCGAGCCGCACCTTCGACATGGCCTTGCCGAAGCGAGGGTTGAGGACGTCGAGGGTCTGGCTGCCGGTGGGGTCGACCCACTCGCCGCCGATGTAGTTCCTCGCCTCGGGGTGCTCGGTGAAGTCGTTGGAGGTCGCAGTGAACTTGGTCATGGGGAGGTCCTCGGGCTTTCGTCGGAAGGAATGACCTTCATGAAGAGCAGGTAGAGGCCGCCGGCCAGGAGGAAGCCGACGAACCAGGCGTAGGTGTAGAGCTGGCTGAAGAAGGAGAGCCCCGGGAAGCTCGTGACGACCTTGATCTGGGCCAGGAAGCCCGGGAGGTTGGGCAGCACGGCCAGGGTGAGGGCCAGGAGCGCGGCGGGGTTGAAGCCCCCCCGGTAGCGGTAGGGGCCGTCGTAGCGGTAGAGCCCCTCGAGATCGAGCTCGGTCTTCCGCCAGAGGAAGTAGTCGGCGATGAGGATCCCGCCGATGGGGCCCAGGAGGGCCGAGTAGCCGATCAGCCAGGTGAAGATGTAGCCCGAGGAGTCGGCCAGCAGCTTCCAGGGCATCATCGCGATGCCCAGGCCGGCCGTGACGTAGCCGCCGATCTGGAAGGTGATCTTCCTCGGGTTCACGTTGATCATCGCGTTGGCCGGGCTGACCACGTTGGCCGCGATGTTCGTCGAGAGGGTCGCCACCGAGAGGGCGAAGAGGCTCACCACCACCGCCACGCCGCCGCCCATCTTGCCCAGCAGCACCGTGGGGTCCCAGATGGGCTCACCGTAGATGACGGTGGTGGCGCTGGTGACGGCCACGCCGATGAAGGTGAAGAGCATCATCGTGGTGGGCAGCCCGATGGCCTGCCCGAGGACCTGGTCCTTCTGGCTCTTCGCGTAGCGGGTGAAGTCCGGGATGTTCAGGGAGAGGGTCGCCCAGAAGCCCACCATCGCGGTGAGCGAGGGGAAGAAGACCTTCCAGAACTGCCCCTCCTTCGGCCCGCCCTCGGCGAAGGCGCTGGGCTGGGAGAGCATCTCGCCGAAGCCGTCGGCCTTCACGTACGCCCAGGCCAGCAGGGCCAGGCCCATCACGATCAGGAAGGGCGCGGCGAGGGTCTCGAAGACCCGGATCGACTCGACGCCCTTGTAGATGATGAAGACCTGGATGGCCCAGAAGAAGAGGAAGCAGGCGATCTGCCCGGCGTTGATGCCCAGGAAGCCGACCACCTCCCCCTCGAGGCCGCCCGAGGTGAGGACGTTGAGCAGCTGGTAGATCGCCGAGCCGCCCACCCAGGTCTGGATGCCGAACCAGCCGCAGGCCACCAGAGCCCTCAGCAGGGACGCGACGTGCGCTCCATGGATACCGAAGCTGGCCCGGGCCAGCACCGGAAAGGGCACCCCGTACTTGGTGCCGGGGTGCCCGTTGAGCACCATCGGCACCAGCACGATGAGGTTGCCCAGGGTGACGGTGAGGACCGCCTGCCCCCAGCTCATCCCCTCGGCGATGAGCCCGGCGGAGAGCATGTAGGTGGGCACACAGACGACCATGCCCACCCAGAGGCTCGCCATGTTGAGGACCGACCAGTGCCGCTCCTCGAGCGTCGCCGGCCGGATGTCCTCGTTGATGAGCCCGGCGTCCGGACTCTCGACCTTCAGGTTCGCCTCTACCCCGGTCACCTAGCGAACCACCGCCGTCGGCACGGACTGCTCGTTGCGCTTCACCTGGCTCTCCCAGTAGGGCGAGCGGCAGGGGCGGTCGATCTGCCGTCCCCGGCCCTCCTCGGCCGAGAGCTGGTCGTTCTCGAAGACCACCTCGCCGCGGGAGATCGTGATGGCCGGGTTGCCGGTGGTCTCCATCCCCTCGTAGACGCAGAAGTCGTTGTTCTGGAGCATGGTGTCCCTGGAGAGGACGCGGGTCTTCTCGGGGTCCCAGACGACGAGGTCGGCGTCGGCGCCGGCCACCAGCGCGCCCTTGCGGGGGAAGACGTTGAAGATCTTCGCCGCGTTGGTCGAGGTCGCCGCCACGAACTCCGAGGGCGTGAGCCGCCCGGTGCGGACGCCGTGGGTCCAGAGCAGCGCCATCCGCTCGCCGAGGCCGCCGGTGCCGTTGGGGATCTTGCGGAAGTCCTCTCGCCCCATCCGCTTCTGCTCGGTGGTGAAGCAGCAGTGGTCGGTGGCGGTGGTCTGCAGCACGCCCGACTGGAGGCCGCGCCAGAGCGCCTCCTGGTGCGCCTTGGGCCGGAAGGGCGGGCTCATCACGTAGTGCGCCGCGGTGTCCCAGTCCTGCTCCCGGTAGCAGGAGTCGTCGACGACCAGGTACTGGGAGAGGGTCTCGCCGAAGACCCGCTGCCCCTCGAGCCGCGCCCGGGTGATGGCCTCGACCGACTCGTGGCAGGAGTTGTGGACGATGTAGAGCGGCACGCCCACGGCCTGGGCGATGCGGATGGCCCGGTTGGCGGCCTCGCCCTCGACCCAGGAGGGCCGCGAGAGGGGGTGCCCCTCGGGGCCGGTGATGCCCATCTCGTAGATCTTCGACTGGAGGGCAGCGACCAGCTCGCCGTTCTCGGCGTGGACCGAGACCAGCGCGCCCTCCTCCTTCGCCGTCTCGAAGGCCTGGATCAGCACGCCGTCGTCGGCCATCAGCGCGCCCTTGTAGGCCATGAAGAGCTTGAAGGAGTTCACCCCACGCTCGCGGCAGAGGGTCCGCATCTCCTTCGCCACCTCGTCGCTCCACCAGGTGATGGCGACGTGGAAGGAGTAGTCGCAGGCGCTCTTCTTCGCCCAGCCCTGCCAGGTCTCGAAGGCCTCGAGGAAGCTCTGCTGGGGGTTGGGGATGGCGAAGTCGATGACGAGGGTCGTGCCCCCGGCCAGCGCGTTGCGGGTCCCGGTGAGGAAGGTCTCCGAGGCCACGGTGCCCATGAAGGGCAGCTCGAGGTGGGTGTGGGGGTCGATGCCGCCGGGCATCACGTAGGCCCCGCCGGCGTCGATCACCCGGGCGCCGGCCGGCGCCTCGAGGCCCGGCCCCACGGCCGCGATCTTCTCACCCTCGACCAGAACGTCGGCGGCGAACTCGCCGTCCGCCGTCACCACGGTACCGCCACGAATCAGGATGGACATGGTCTAGCTCCTCTCTCTTTCAGTCGACGAGGTCGTCGTAGGCGTCCGGACGGCGGTCCCGGTAGAACTGCCAGGTGTTGCGGACCTCGTCGATCAGCCCGAGGTCCAGCTCGGCGACGACCAGCTCGTCCTCGTCCTCGGAGCCCTCGGCGAGGAACTGGCCCCGCGGGTTCACGAAGTAGCTGGTGCCGTAGAACTTGCCGATGTTCCAGGGGGCCTCCGTGCCCACCCGGTTGATGGCGCCGACGTAGTAGCCGTTGGCGACCGCGTGGGCGACCTGCTCGATCTTCCAGAGGTACTGGGAGAGGCCGGCGACCGTGGCCGAGGGGTTGAAGATGATCTCGGCGCCGTTGAGGCCGAGCGCCCGCGCGCCCTCGGGGAAGTGGCGGTCGTAGCAGATGTAGACGCCGATGGTGGCGTAGCGGGTCTTGAAGACCGGGTAGCCGCCGTCGCCGGGGGTGAAGAAGAACTTCTCCCAGAAGCCGGCCACCTGGGGGATGTGCTGCTTGCGGTACTTCCCGAGGTAGGTGCCGTCCGCGTCGAGGACCGCCGCGGTGTTGTAGTAGAGGCCCCGCATCGCCTTCTCGTAGACGGGCACCACGATGACCATCTCGTACTTCTTGGCGTAGGCGGCCAGCGCCTCGGTGGTCGGGCCGGGCACGGGCTCGGCGGCCTCGTACCAGCGGCTGTCCTGCGAGGGGCAGAAGTAGGGGCCGTTGAAGATCTCCTGCAGGCAGAGGATCTGGACGCCTTGCTCGCCCGCCTTCTCGATCCAGGGGATGTGCTTGTCGAACATCGCCTTCTGGATCTCGGCCACCGGCCTCGACTCGTCGTTGATCGGATTCGAGAGCTGGATCAGGCCACACTTGACCTTCTGGATGCGGGTCTGGCTCATACGGAGTCCCCCTATTCGAGCGGTGTCAGGAAAGCGCGCATCTTATCCCACCCGGAGGGCCATTTCGAGGGCAATCGGCCCCGATCCGGCTGCGAGCTGCGAGCTGTGAGCTGTGAGCTTCGAGCTTCAGGCCCGAGAGCTACCGCCCGACCGGCGCCGCCGGAGCAAGAGGCCCCCGACCAGGCAGAGCGCGACCGTCACGCCTCCACCGGCAAGGCCCGTCGAAGCGCATCCGAGGACGCAGGGGCTGCCACCCTCATGGGTGATCCGGGTCGGCTCCGACCAGGCGCCCACCCTCCCCTGGCGATCGACGGCCTGGATCCGGATCGTGAAGTCGAGGGGCGGCTGCCCCGTGCCGTCTCCCCAGGTGAAGGTCACCCGGCCCGCCTCCTGGGCCGAGACCACCTCGGTCAGCGCCATCGGCGCGTCGCCCGCGCTCACCTCGAAGTTGACGCCGAGGTCGGCGTTCAGCGCGGCCGTCGGCCCCACCTGCAGCTCGAGGTAGCCCAGGTCCTTGCAGTTGCCGCTGCCCCCGTTCTTGCCGCAGCCCCGGCTGATGGACCAGTCGTCGATCGTGAGGGGGGGCAGATCCGCCTGGGGCGTCGGGTCGGAGACGCTCACCCCGAAGTCGGTGAAGAGCACCGGCGAGCAAGCCTCTGCCGGCCGGGCGCACAGTGAGAGAGCCAGTACGGCCACCGCAGACCCGAAGAGCAGGATCGAGCGCATCATGTCGATCATCCTAGGCCAGCTCGTAGCTCGTAGCTCGCAGCCCTCACGGTAGATCCGGCCGCGGCGCGCACGCCGCACACCCGTCGGCCCCCACCACGAACATCTCGACGGAAGTGTCACAACCGGGATCCGGGCACGCCACATCCACACATCCCGCATAGGAGGGCTCGAAGGGCGGCGGCGCGCAGTCGCAGATCGGATCCTCGGGGTTGCAGCCGTAGCCGCAGTCGCAGTGGCCGATGTTCGTGACGGAGACGCAGCGGGCGACGGCCTCGCAGTCGCAGAAGCCCAGGTCGCTGCAGTCTCTCGAGGGGACGCAGACCCCGCAGCCCTCGGCGTCCCGCTCGAGGATCTCCCCGGGCTGGCACTCGACGTAGGGGCAGGCCGCAGCCTGGCAGCCGAGGTAGGGGCCGCCTCCGCAGCCGCAGTCACAGGGATCCTCGCCGGGGCACTGGTAGTCGCAGGGGCAGAGGCAGCCCTCGGAGACGAAGCGGCAGGAGGGCTCCTGCCAGCAGCCGCAGAAGTCGCGGCCGAGGCACTGGATCTGACCACCGTCGGGACCCCCATCGAAGCCGCCATCGAGGCCGCCGTCGAGGCCGCCGTCGACGCCGCCGTCGGGGCCGGCGTCCCGGGCACCCGCGTCGTCGCTCCCGGAGGAGTGGATCGTGGAGGTCGCACCACAGGCAGTGGCGACGAGGAGCAGGAGGAGGAGGAGGAGAGATCTCATCGGGGAGATCGTGAGCAGGAATCGTGCCGGGGACAAGCACCCGAAATGACGGCACAGGATCCGACGGTCACCACAGGATTCGTGCAAATGGCGCAGAAAACCGAGGAACAGCCGTGTACGGGAACGTGAACGTGTACGTGTACGTGTACGGAGGGTTCACCGCCACGCTCGCCGTGAAGAGGCCGTCCACGTCCACGTACACGTACACGGTCTTTCCTCGGTCTCGCTCCCCCTGATAGAAGCGCTCCTTTCCTGCAGTCCGTCGAGGGAGGAACGAATATGACCGCAACCGCCGGCAAGGTCCCCGAGCAACGCTCGGAGAATACCTTCGTCGATTACAAGCCCGCGTTCACGGACGCCCAGGCCCTGGCAGAGGCGAACCGCTGCCTCTACTGCTTCGACGCTCCCTGCACCGAGGCCTGCCCCACCTCCATCGACGTGGCTGGCTTCATCCGGAAGATCGCGACGGGCAACCTGAAGGGCTCGGCCCGGACGATCTTCTCCTCCAACGTCTTCGGCATGACCTGCTCGCGGGTCTGCCCGGTCGAGACCCTCTGCGCGGGCGCCTGCGTCTACCACGAGATGGAGGCCCCCCCGATCGAGATCGGCCGCCTCCAGCGGCACGTCACCGACCTCGCCTACGCGGAGGGCTGGCAGTTCTTCGAGGCGGGCCCGGACACCGGCAAGAAGGTGGTGCTGGTCGGCGCCGGCCCGGCCTCCCTGGCCGCGGCCCACCGCCTGCGCCGCTACGGCCACCAGGTCACGATCTACGAGAAGCGGGAGGTCCTCGGCGGCCTCTCCACCTGGGGCATCGCCCCCCACAAGACCCGGGCCGACACCGCCCTGGCCGAGGTCGAGTGGGTGCTCTCCATCGGAGGCATCGAGGTGAAGACCGGGGTCGAGGTCGGCGGCCCGGAGGGTCCCTCCTGGGAGGAGATCCAAACCGGGGCCGACGCCCTCTTCGTCGGAATAGGGCTCGGTAGCGATACGACCATGGGTGTGCCCGGTGAGGACCTCCCCGGCGTCGAGGGCGCCGTGGACTTCATCGAGCGGATGAAGCTGGGCGAGGTCGATCTCCAGGGCATCCGCCACGCGGCCGTGGTCGGCGGCGGCAACACCGCCCTGGACGCGGTCCGCGAGCTGCTCACCCTGGGCGTGGAGGGCGTGACCCTCCTCTACCGTCGCACCGAGCGCGAGATGCCCGGCTACGTCCACGAGTGGGACGCCGCCAAGAAGGAGGGGGCCCTGGCCCTCTGGCGCGCGGTGCCGGTGGCCTACGAGGGCGACCCCCGCATCGAGCGGGTGCGGATCGTCGCGGTCGACGAGGAGCGCAAGCCCATCGAGGGCACCGAGAGCGAGGTGCCGGTGGATCTGGTCCTCCTCGCCATCGGCCAGCAGAAGCTTGCCGAGGTCCCCGCGGGCCTCGAGGGCGTCATGCTCGACCGGGGCAAGGTGAGGGTGGACGGGCGCCAGGCCACCGGCCGCCCCGGCGTCTTCGCCGGCGGTGACTGCGTGAACGGCGGCAAGGAGGTCGTCAACGCGGTGGACGAGGGCCAGAAGGCCGCCGACGCCATCCACGAGCTGCTCGGAGGGAACCATGCCTAGCCTCAAGACCAACTGCGCCGGGATCACCTCCCCCAACCCCTTCTGGCTGGCCTCCGCGCCGCCGGCGAACTCGGGCGCCCAGGTCATGCGCGCCTTCGACGCCGGCTGGGGCGGCGCGGTCTGGAAGACCCTGGGTCAGCCGATCCAGAACGTCTCCAGCCGCTTCGGCGCCATCAACCATCGCAACTCGCGGGCGGTGGGCTTCAACAACATCGAGCTGATCACCGACCGCTCCCTGGAGACCAACTTCAAGGAGATCGCCGAGGTCAAGAAGCGCTTCCCCGAGCACGCCGTCGTGGTGTCCCTGATGGTCGACACCCGCGAGGAGTGGAACGAGATGGTGAAGCGCAGCATCGACGCCGGCGCGGACGGCCTCGAGCTGAACTTCGGCTGCCCCCACGGGATGTGCGAGCGGGGCATGGGCTCGGCGGTGGGCCAGGAGCCCAAGATCAACGAGCTGATCACCTCCTGGGTCGCCGAGGCCTCCTCGATCCCGGTGCTGGTGAAGCTCACCCCGAACGTCAGCGACATCGTGCCCCACGGCCTGGCGGCCCAGCGGGGTGGCGCCGACGGCGTCTCGCTGATCAACACCATCAAGAGCATCGTCGGCGTCGACATCGACACCTTCGTGCCCTACCCCTCCGTGGGCAAGCGCTCCACCAACGGCGGCTACTGCGGCGCCGCGGTGAAGCCCATCGCGCTGCACATGGTCGCGGCCCTGGCCCGGGACAAGGAGTTCGGGATCCCGATCAGCGGCATCGGCGGCATCACCAACTGGCGCGACGCCGTGGAGTTCATGCTCCTGGGCAGCTCCAGCGTGCAGGTCTGCACCGAGGTCATGCTCAAGGGCTACCGGATCGTCGAGGACATGATCGAGGGCCTCGAGGAGTACATGCGCTCGCATGGCTTCGAGACCCTCGACGAGCTCATCGGCAAGGCCATCCCCGCCTACTCCGAGTGGGGCGACCTCGACATCAACTACGAGTCGGTCGCCCGCATCGACGAGGAGAAGTGCATCGGCTGCCAGGTCTGCGTCGTCGCCTGCGAGGACGGCGCCCACCAGTGCATCCACGTCGACACCAGCGCCGACCCGGAGAACCGGGTGCCGCACGTCGACGAGGACGAGTGCGTGGGCTGCAACCTCTGCCAGATCGTCTGCCCGGTGCCCGACTGCATCTCCATGGTCGAGCTGGACAACGGCTACCCCGAGGTCACCTGGAACCAGCACGTGGCCTCCGGCACCGAGATCCGCCCCAAGAAGGGCGCTCACTAGTAGCGGGGGGGAGCCTCCGCTCCCCCCCGAACCCCCCCAGCCCGAGCCGGGGGAATAGGGCTCCGCTGGCCTGCGCCGGCTGACCGCCGCCTCCGGCCGCTCCGGGTACGGGGCTACCGGGGAATGAGCGAGAGGCCCACGGCCTTGCGCAGGCTCACCTGGGCCAGCGCCAGGTTGATCTCCTCCGAGATCCGCATCAGCTCGGCGCCCCGCAGGGCGGTGGAGGCGTCGCTGAGCTCGATGGCCGAGCTGGCGCCCACGGCGAAGGCCTTCTCGACCGCCTCCCAGTTGGCGCGGGCCAGGACGACCTGCTCCTGAGCCTTGGCCAGGTTGGCTCGCGCGCTCTGGATGTCGAGGCGCGCCTGACGCACCTCCCGCCGCACCCGCAGCCGCATCGAGCGCGCCTGCGCCTCGGCCTCGCGGATCTTCGCGTCGGCCTCCTTGAGCTCGGCGTAGCGCAGGCCACCGTCGTAGAGGGGGATCGAGGCGTAGGCCATCAGGGCCCAGGTGCCGTTCTCGCCCGAGAAGCCCTGGACGTTGGCGTGGGTGTAGGTCCAGCCGGCGCCGATGGTGGGCAGGAACTTGGCCCAGACGGCCTGCTTGCCGCGGGCGCCCATGTCCTGGGCGATGCGGGTGGACTCCAGCTCGGGCCGCAGCTCCCGCGAGCGCTCGAGGAGGGCCTCCAGCTCGCCGGCCACCTCGGGATCGTCACCCTCGAAGAGGGTCGGCCGCTCGACCTCGAAGTCGATGTCCTTGCGGGCCAGCAGCGTGGCCAGCCCACCGCGGGCGGCGTCATAGGCGGCCCGGGTGCGGGCGAGCTCCTGCTCGGCCTTCCCCACCTCGATCTTGGCGCGGAGCACCTGCAGCTCGGAGGCCATGTCCACCGCGAGGGCAGCCTCGGCGCTCCTCGCGTGCTTCTGGATCAGCGCGACCTGCTCCTCCCCCAGGTTGATGGCCTCCTTGAGGCCGGCGGCGAAGAGGTAGGCCTGGAAGGTGCCGAAGAGGATCTCGCGGGTGGCGGTCTCGGCCCCCAGCTCGGCCAGCTTCACCCCGTCCCCGGCCTGCGCGATCATCGGGATCAGGGGCGCCACGAAGATGGGCTGCTGGACCTCCAGGCGCGCACCCAGCTGGTGCTTCTTCTGGATCTCCATGTCCATCAGCTCGTTGGGGACCATCGAGCCGTCGGGGGTGAAGGAGAAGCCGGCCTCGAAGTTGGGGAAGGCCAGCGAGGCCTCGGTCGAGTTCATGGTCCAGCTGCCCCCCAGGGAGACCTGGGGCAGGTAGTAGGACCAGGCCTTGCGGATGGCGGTGCGCGCGCCGTCCACCCGGGCCTGCATCGCGGCGAGGTCGGGGTTGTGCTGCTTCGCGGTGGCCAGGGCCTCCTCGAGGGAGAGGACGCTGGCCTGGCCCTCCGCGGCCGCGGCCTCCTCGGCCAGGGCGGCCCGGGGGCTCCCCGAGAGCCCGGCCACGAGCAGGGTCACGTACACGTGCACGTGCACGGCCTTCATCAGGTCACGCTGCCTCATCTTCAGGACACCTCTCGCTGCGAATCTTCGTCGTCGTCCTTGCCCCCCTCCACGGCGTGGAGGGCGGGCCGCTTCTGCCCGGCCTCGAGCGAGGCCTGCGCCCGCTCGTCCCTCGCGGCCTGCTTCGCCACCTTCTTCTCCTTCCGGCGATCGACCCAGCCGGCGATGGTGACGTAGCCGGCGGGGACCACGATCAGGGTCAGCGCCGCCGAGAGGGAGAGGCCGCCGATGACCGAGCGGGCCATGGGCGCCCAGATCTCGGCGCCGTCGCCGAGGCCCAGGGAGAGGGGCACCATGCCCAGCACCGTGGTGATGGTGGTCATGAGGATGGGCCGCAGGCGCATCCGGCCGGCGTGCACCGCGGCCTCGACGAGGTCCTCGCCCGCCAGGCGGCGGTGCTTGAGGACGTCGAGGAGGACGATGCCGTTGTTCACGACCACGCCGGCCAGGAGCACGACGCCGATGAGGACCGTGGTCTGCACCGTGGTGTTGGTCACCCACATGGCGAAGATCACGCCGGCGCCCGCCAGGGGCACGGCGAAGAGGATGACGAAGGGCTCGAGGAGCGACTCGAACTGGCTCGCCATGACCATGTAGACCAGCAGGATCGCCACCAGGATGGCGATGCCCAGGGCCTGGAACGACTCGACGAGGTCCTCGGCGGTGCCGCCGATGGTGACCGTGAGGCCCGGCTCGGCGGGCAGGTCCGTGAGGGCCACGTTCACCCGCTCCATCAGGGTGCCCAGGGGCACGTCCTCGGCCTTCATGGTGATCTGGCCCTGCCGGCGCTGGTTCTCCCGGGTGACGGCGATGGGCCCGAGGGACTCGCTGATCCGGGCCACCGTCGCCAGCGGCACGGTGGTGCCCAGCGGCGTGATCACCGGCAGGTTCTTCAGCCGGGTGATGTCCTCACGCACCTCGCGCGGCGCGCGCACCAGCACCGTGTGCTCGTCACCGGCCTCGCGGTACATCGTGGCCGGGGTGCCCATGAAGTAGGTGTTGATGGTCCCGGCCACCAGGGCCGGGGTCAGGCCCAGGATGCGGATCTGCTCGCGATCGAGCTCGACCTGCAGCTCGGGGCGGCCGGCCTCCAGGGAGAAGGAGACGTCGGCCGCGCCCTCGACCTTCTTGATCCGCTCGACCAGGCGCAGGCCGTAGTCGGTGAGCTGATCGAGGTCGTCGCCGGCGATCTTCACGGCGATGTCGCCGCCGCCGCCGAAGGCGCCCAGGCCCTGATCGAAGGGCTTGATCTCGAGGCCGGCGATGACGGCGAGCTTCTCCCGCAGCACCGACTCGATCTCGAACTGCGAGCGCACGCGCTCGGCCCGGGGGACCAGCCGGATGCGGATGATGCCCTTGGAGGAGCTGTTGCCGAAGAGCGCGCCGATGCCCTCACCGGTGCCGAACTCGGAGGCGACGACCCGGGCCTCGGGGACCTCGCGCTCGATGATCTTCTCCGCCTCCGCGAAGAGCTGGTCGGTGGTCGAGAGCGCCGTTCCGGGCGCGGCCCGCACGTCGAGGATGATCATCCCCTGGTCGGCCTGGGCCATGAAGTCGATGCCCAGGGTGGCGCCCAGGGCCAGGGAGCCGCCGAAGATCCCGGCCGAGAGGAAGATGACCTTCCAGCGGTGCTGGAGGGCCCGCCGCAGGAAGTTGCCGTAGCTCTCGGAGAGGGGGTCCAGCCAGCGCGTGAGGCGGCCGAGGGTGACCTCGCCGAAGGACTTGCGGCCCTGGCGGATGATCAGGCTCGAGAGCAGCGGCACCAGGGTGAGAGTGACCAGCAGCGAGGCGCCGAGGGAGAAGCAGATGGTCAGCGCCATGTCCTTGAAGAGCTGACCGGCCAGGCCCGGCACGAAGAGCACCGGGGCGAAGACCGCCACGGTGGTCAGGGTCGAGGCCGTGATGGGCATCGCCACCTCGGCCGTCCCCTTCATCGCCGAGACGGCCGGGCTCTCGCCCGCGGCCTGGTGGGAGAAGATGTTCTCCAGCACCACGATCGAGTTGTCGACCAGCATGCCCACCGCGAGCGCCAGCCCCGCCATCGAGATGACGTTCAGGGTGACGTCGAAGGCCGCCATCACCATGAAGGTCGCGAGCACCGAGAGGGGGATGCTCACCAGGGCGATGGAGGAGCTGCGCCAGCTGCGCAGGAAGGTGAGCAGCACGATGGCGGTGAAGATCAGCGCCGCCAGGGCCGTGGTGGAGAGGTTCGAGATCGAGCGGGTGATGGGCTCGGCCTGGTCGAAGATCGGCGTGACGGTGGCCCCCTCCGGGAGCCGCGACTCGATCTTCTCGAGCTGGCGATAGAGCTTGCGGACCACCTGCACCGTGTTGGCGTCCGACTGCTTCCGGATCGCCATCATCACCGCGGACTTGCCCTCGGCCCGGATGATCTGGGTGGTCTCCTGGAAGCCGTCGACGACGTCGGCGACGTCCTTGAGCTGGACGGGCACCCTCCCCTTCACGCCCACGACCGTCTCGCGGATCGACTGGACGTCCGGGAACTGGGCGTCGGTGACGATGCTCAGCTCGAGGGCGCCCTGATCGAGGTTGCCGCCGGGCACGATCACGTTGGCCCCCCGCAGGGCGCCGACGATCTGGGCGACCTCCATCCCGTAGGCCTGGAGCCACTCGGGGCGCACCCGCACCTGGATCTCTCGCTTGGCGCCGCCGAGCACCTCCGCCGCCGCCACCCCGGAGATCCGGGTGAAGGCCGGGCCGATCTCGTCCTCGGCCAGGGCCCGGACGGTCTCGGAGCTTCCCGGGGCGTTCACCGTGAGGAACATGATCGGCTGCAGCGAGGGGTCGAAGGCGAAGGTCAGCGAGCGGCCGACGCCCTCGGGCAGGCGGTCGTAGGTGTAGAGCTCGAGGTTCTTGCGCAGCTCCTGCTCCGCCAGGGCCATATCGGTGCCCCAGGCGAAGTTCACCATCACCAGGCTCACGCCCTGCGAGCTGGTCGAGGTGATCTTCTCGACGTGGTCGAGGGAGGAGAGCGCCGACTCGACCGGGCGGGTGACCAGCTCCTCGATGGCCTCGGGGCCGGCGCCCGGATAGGTGGTGATGGCCGCGACGATGGGGAACTCCATCTCGGGCAGCATGTCCAGGCGTAGCTGGCTGAAGGAGTAGACCCCGACCAGGGTCAAGGCCATGAAGGCCATGACCCCCGTGACGGGTCTCCGGACCGAGAGCTCGGTGATCCTCATGACGCCTCACGCTCCCCGGCCGCCGCGGCGCTCTTCGCGGCCACGTCCTCGACCGCCTGCCCCTCGCGCAGGAGGTGGGCGCCGCTGACGACCAGCCGCTCGCCGACCGCGAGCCCCTCGATCACCTCGAGGTCGTCCCCCTGCCGCTCGCCGACCCGGATGGTCTTCTTCCGCGCCGTGCCGTCCTCGATGACGAAGGCGAGGGCCTCCCCGGTGCGCTCGGTGGCGGGGGTGAGGATGACCGCCGCGGCGGGCACCTGGATGACGTCGGGGCGGCGGCTGATCTCGATGCGGACCCGCACCGCGGAGCCGGGCACCAGCCGGTGCTCGGCGTCGGGGATGTCGATCTCGACCAGGCCCGTCCGGGACATCCGATCGACCACCGGCCCGGTCATGGTGACGCTGGCGCTGACCGACACCTCGTTGGCGGCCAGGGGGGAGACCGTGACGGGCATCTCGGGCCGCACCCGCAGGAAGTCGCGCTCGGGCACCCGGAGCTTCAGCACGAGGCTGCTGGCGTCGACGATGGTCAGCAGGGGCATGGTGGGGGCCACCATGTCGCCCTCCTGGAGGGTGAGGCCGGCGATGGTGCCGGTGATGGGCGCCCGGATCATCGTCATGTTCCGCTGGGAGGTGGCCGCGGAGACCCCCGCCTCGAGCTGGCGCTCCTGGGCCTCGGAGGCCCGCAGCTGGGACTCCAGGCCCTCGAGCTGGGAGCGCGGCAGGGTGCCGGCCTCGACCAGGGCCTTCGCCCGGCGCACCTGATCCTTCAGCGCGCCCACGCTCGCGCGCACCGCCTCGAGGCCCGCCTCGGCCTGGCGCACGCCGTCGGCCTGGAGGTCGCCGCGCAGCACCGCGATGAGCTGACCCTGCTTGACGGTCTGGCCCTCGCTCACCTCGAGGCGCTTGATGCGCTCGGGCACCTGGGCGAAGACCCGCACCTCCTCCTTGCCCTGCAGCTCGCCGATGACCTCGACGTGGTGGACGAGGTCGGCGGTGCCGACGTCGGCGCCCCGCACCGGGCGGGCCTTCTCCTCCTTCTCGGCCGCCTCCTCCTCGCCGGAGGGGCAGCCGGCGATCAGCGCCAGGGGCAGGAGGAGCAGGGGCAGGAGCTTCCAGGATCCAGTCTTCATGATGCGTTCTCCAGGACGCCGGGGTCCTCTTCGATGAGCCGGGCGATCCCCGTCGCCAGCTTCTCCAGGATGTCCACGAACTGCTGCCGGTCGTCCGGCTCGAGCACCGAGAGGAGGCCCTGCATCTTCACGCGGGCCCCCTCGTCGATCTGCTCGAAGAGCCGCCGGCCCGCGGCCGCCAGCCTCACTATCACCACCCGCCGGTCCTCGGTGTCGCGCTCGCGCAGCACGTGGCCAGCGTCCTTCATCCGATCGACCAGGCGAGTGCAGCCGGGCAGCGAGATGCCGATGCGGCGGGCGAGCTCGCCCATGGGCAGGGGGCCGTCGTGGCCCAGCCGGGCGAGCACGTGGACCTGCCCCGCCGTCAGATCGGAGAGGTCGAAGTCCAGGTGATCGCGCAGGGGACCGTAGCGCCCCATCCCGACCAGCACGGCGTGCAGGCGGGCGACGCTCTCTTCCAGGGTCTCGTTCTTCTTGGTGGTCATGGCAAGCGAGACAATAGTTACCGTCTGCAACTTTTACAACCGGTAATTATTGAATGAGTTGGAACTTACACCCACTCACCCTTGCCGACCTGACGCGAGGAGATCCCCAACAGGGCCAGCAGAGACTCCGCGCCAGTTCCTCTCGGGAGGAGGAACCCCTGACGGGTTGGCGGCAGCGTATAGGAATCGAACCTACCGGCGCCCAGGTTCGCTGAACGCCCAACGGTTTTGAAGACCGCGGCCGGCACCAGCCTTGCTTCCGCTGCCACGGCCAGATGTAGGACGGAATGTTCGGGGTGACAAGCAACAACCGTGCACGTGCACGTGGACGTTCACGTCCACGGGGTTCTCCGGGCGAGAACAGGTCAGACCGAGATGGCTCCCTTGCGGAAGTCCGAGGCGCCGATCTTCACGTTGACCACCGCGGCCCGGTCAGCGGCGAAGGCCCGATCCAGCGCCGGCCCGATCTCCTCCGGGGCCTCGACCCACTCGCCGTGGCCGCCCAGTCCCTGGGCCACTTGGTCGTAGCGCGCGTAGGAGAGGGGCGTGGCGATCATCCGCTCCTCGCCGTACATGTCCCGCTGGGCCCGGGCGATCTGGGTCCAGCAGGCGTCGTTGCCGATGACCATCTTCACGTCGATGCCCTGGCGGACCATGGCCTCGACCTCCATCCCGTTGAGGCCGAAGGAGCCGTCGCCGAAGACGATGACCACCTGCCGGTCGGGGTGGGCCAGCTTCGCGGCCATGGCGTAGCCGGGGCCCACGCCGAGGGTGCCCAGGGGGCCCGGGTCGAGCCAGGAGAAGGGGGTCTTCAGCTCGAGGTTGTAGGCGGCGGTGGCCACGAAGTCACCGCCGTCCCCCACCACGATGGCGTCGTCGTCCAGCCGCGCGTCCAGCTCGGCGCAGAGGCGCAGGGGGTTGATGGGCGAGGCGTCGCTGTCCCGCTCCGCCGACATCTTGGCGATCTTCCCGGCGTCGGCCTCCTTGAGGCGGCCCAGGAAGTCGGCGGCCGCGCCGCTCGCCCCACCCTCCCCCAGCGCCCGGTGGAGGGCCGCCAGGGTCAGCCCGCTGTCGCCGACCAGCCCCACGTCGATGGGCCGGTTCCGGCCGATCTCGGTGCCGTCCAGATCGACCTGGATCACCTTCGCCCCGGGGGCGAAGGCCAGGCCCTCCTTGCCGTAGCCCAGCCGGAAGTCGAGCGGCGTCCCCAGGACGAAGATGAGGTCGGCCTCGGCCAGGGCCTGGCGCCGCACCCGCTGGAGGAGGGCCGGGTGGCTCGCCGGCAGGAGCCCGCGGGCCATGCCCGAGAGGAAGGTGGGCAGGGGGTGGGACTCCAGCAGCCGCGCCAGGGCCTGGGGATCGGAGCTCCAGCGGATCTGGGAGCCCACGATCAGCATCGGGCGCTCGGCGGCCGAGACCAGCCGCGCCGCCTCGGCCAGGTAGGCCGGATCCGGAGCCACCCGGGCCTCGCTGCGATACCCGGGGTAGGCCACCACCTCGTCCTCGGAGGCGGTGTTCATCAGGACGTCGAGGGGCATCTCCAGGAAGACCGGCCCCGGCACCCCCTGGGTCGCCACCCGCAGGGCGCTCTGGACGTACTCACCCAGCCGGCGGGTCTCGGGGACGCTCACCGCCCACTTGGTGATGGGCCGCATCAGCTCCACGTGGTTCATGTCCTGGAGGGAGCCCATGTCGGCGAAGAGCCGGGGCCCCTGCCCCCCGATCAGCACCATCGGCACCTGCGCCCGGTAGGCGTTCGCCACGGCGGTGACCGCGTCGGTGACCCCCGGGCCGGCGGTGACCGCCGCCACCCCCGGCCGGCCGGTGGCCCGGGCCCAGCCGTCGGCGGTGTGGGCGGCGCTCTGCTCGTGGCGGAAGTCCACGACCCGGATCCCCAGGTCGTGGCAGCCCTGGTAGATGGCGTCGATGTGGCCCCCGCAGAGAGTGAAGAGGTGGCTCACCCCCTCGGCCTTCAACGCGTCCGCCACGATCCTTCCGCCCTGTACGTAGCCCATGCCCTCGCTCCTCCTGTGGTTGCCGTGGGTCGTCGCCCCACAGTGAAGACCCGGAAGGTAAGCCACGCCAGACCTTGCCAAGTGCGCGTCATTCGTGGGATTTCCCGCCGCGACCGGAAACGAGACGTAGCCCATTTTGCTGGGGGAGAGAACGATGCTGGACCCGCCCGTCAACGCCGAGCCGAGGATGACTCCGATCAAGTTCGAGCCCTCCCCCGCCCACACCCTGGGCGTGGAGGTCGAGGTTTCGTTGATCGACCCGGTGACCCGGACCCTCTCCCCGGCTGCCCCCCGGGTCCTGCAGCGCCTGGGGGCCGACTGGGCCAAGCCCGAGCTCTTCCAGACCATCGTCGAGGTGGTCACGGGGGTCTGCAAGGACGTCGGCGAGGTCCGGGCGGACCTCTCGGCCAAGCTGGGGGCCCTCCAGAAGGCCGCCGAGGCCGAGGGCGTGGCCCTGACCTGCACCGGCACCCACCCCATCGCCCAGTGGCACGAGTACCCGATCACCGACGACCAGCGCTATCTGCAGCTGATCGAGCGGATGCAGTGGCCGGCCCGGCGCCTGTTGATCTGCGGCATCCACATCCACGTGGGCGTGCCCAGCGGCGAGCACGCCATCGCCCTGCTCAACTCGCTCTGCTGCTTCCTGCCCCACTTCGTGGCCACCTCGGCCTCCTCGCCCTTCTGGCTGGGCCTGGACACGGGCCTGGCCTCCTCCCGGGTGAAGGTCTTCGAGGGGCTACCCACCGCCGGCCTGCCCCCCCGGATCGCCAACTGGGCGGAGTTCGTGGCCCTGATGCGGACCCTCATCGGCGCCGGCTCGATCCAGACGATCCGGGAGATCTGGTGGGACGTGCGCCCCCACCCCGGCTTCGGCACGGTCGAGCTGCGGATGGCCGACGGGGTGAACACCCTCTCCGAGATCTGCGCCCTGGCGGCCTACGCCCAGTGCCTGGTGGCCTTCCTCACCGAGCTCTACGACTCGGGCGAGGCCCTGCCCCTGCTCAAGCGCTGGACCCTGGCCGAGAACAAGTGGCGCTCGGCCCGCTTCGGTGAGCACGCGAAGATGATCCGCAACGAGCGGGGCCAGACCGTGCCCATCTCCGATCACATCATGGAGTGGATGAACTACCTGCTGCCCATCGCCGAGCGCCTCGGCTGCGCGGAGGACCTGGCCTACCTTGGCAGGATCCTCGAGCACGGCCCAAGCTATCGCCGGCAGCGACGCGCGCTAGACGAGCTGGGCTCCCTCGAGAACGTCGTCGACGTGATGATCCAGGAGCTCAAAGAGGACCGTCCTTGGCATCCGTGACCGAACACCTAGAGAGACGCATCGACGAGCTCGCCGAGTCCGCCACCCGCCACGCGATCGATCTGCGCCGGGCGCTCCACCGCCACCCCGAGCTGGGCTGGCAGGAGGTGCAGACCCAGGCGACCATCCGCGAGCACCTGAAGAGCCTGGGCGTCGAGGCCCACCCCATCGCGACGACCGGCCTGGTGGCGGAGGTGGGCCAGGGCGAGCGCACGGTGCTCTACCGGGCGGACATCGACGCCCTGCCCGTCGAGGACGGGAAGACCCTGGGCACCTCGCCGGTGGTCTCCGAGGTGGAGGGGGTCTGCCACGCCTGCGGCCACGACCTCCACACCGCCCTCTCCACCGCCCTGGTGGACGTCTTCCGGCAGCTGGGCTCCGACCTGCCGGGCAAGGCCCGCTTCGTCTACCAGCCCGCCGAGGAGGTCCTGCCCTCCGGCGCGGAGGCGGTCGTCGAGCAGGGCGGCGCCGATGGCGTCGTCGCCTGCCTGGGGGTCCACGCCGACCCCATGCGCCAGGTCGGACACGTGGGCCTGAAGGCCGGACCGATGACCGCCGCCGGCGACGCCTTCGAGATCGTCGTCCGGGGCAAGGGCGGCCACGCCTCCCGCCCCTACCTGGCGCGCAACCCCATCGTGGCGGCCACCCGCGCCGTGGGCGCCCTCCACTCGATCGTCTCCCAGCGGGTCGACCCCCTCGAGCCCGCCGTGGTCACCGTGACCCGCATCCACGGCGGCTCGGCGAACAACGTCATCCCCGGCTGCGTGGAGCTCGGCGGCACGATCCGCACCTTCACCACCGACACCCGGCGCCGCCTCCACGCCGCCATCGAGGAGGTCGCCCAGGCCGCGGGCATCACCCAGGAGTGCGAGGTCGAGGTGAAGATCCACCTCGGCGCCCCCGGGCTGGTGAACGACGTGGAGCTGCACGCCCTCATGGAGCGGGTGGCCAGCGAGGCCCTGGGCGTCGAGTGCATCGAGAACTTCGAGCGCCCCAGCGTGGGCAGCGAGGACTTCTCCTTCTTCGGCACCCGGGCGCCGACCTACATGATGCGCCTGGGCGTGCGCCGCCCCGGCCACCAGGCCGCCCACCTGCACTCCCCCACCTTCGACCCCGACGAGTCCGCGATCACCGTGGGCGTCCGGGTCATGGGGCGGGCGCTGCTCCGCCTGATGGCGGGACAGGGCTGATCGGCGTCCGCAGCGCCGGGGGGTCGCCGGCCGGGAGCTCGGGCTCCTCCGGCAGGGCCTCCTCCGCGGGCGCCTCTCCCATGGGCCAGCGCAGGATGGGGCCGGCCAGGGGCTCGGCGCCCAGGAAGCGCAGGATCTCCGCCCGGGCCCCGGGCCAGGAGCTCTTGCCCAGGGCGAGCAGGAGCACCGGCGCGCCCTTCAGCGAGCCGATCAGCTCCGCCGGGAAGCGGGGCCCGTCCTCGCTCAGCCGCAGGGCGAGCTGGACCTGGGGGGGACAGATCCAGAGGCGCAGCCGGGGCCGGTAGTGCCCCAGCTGCGGCTGGTAGAAGGTGCGGCTGGGATCCTCCAGGGCCACCGAGCCGCAGTCCCCGGCGCCGGTCCAGCCCGGAGGCCGGTCGGCGGGCGCGCTCTCGTCCAGGCGCCAGCGGCCGGGCAGGCCCTCCACCAGGGCGACGAGCTCGCCCCGGGCGCCGGGATCGAGGCCGACCTCCCGCTGGAGGGGCCGCTCGAGATCCGCGGCGACGATCCGCTCCACCAGGCTGTTCGCCGCCCGGGCCCAGGCGGCCCGCGCCAGGGCGAAGGGATCCAGCCGGTCCGCCGCGTCGATCCGGGCCCCGGCCTGCCCCAGGAAGTAGAGCTGGCGGCTGCGGGGATCTCCCAGCTCCACCTCGTCCAGGTAGGCGCTCCCGAGGCTGACCACCAGCTCGGGGGCCTGGCCCTTCTTCACGTGGTAGCCCTGGAAGCCCCGCAGGCGGCGCAGGCGGCCCTTGAGGAGCAGCGCCCCCTCGGGGACGGCGCCCACGACCTCGACCCGCACGACCCGCGCGAAGCGGCCGCTGCGGCGCAGACGCTCGACCAGGTCATCGGTGGCCAGGGCGGCCAGATCCCCGGCCCAGGCGCTCTCCCGGGTGGGCGCCTCGCCCGTGAAGCCCCCCTGTTCCGCCAGCCACGAGGGCAGCGCCTCGCGGTGGAAGTCGGGGCGGGCGTCCACGAGGGTCTGGACCGCGAGGACGGGGCCCTCACCCGGAGGGGTCGGCGCGGCCGCCTCGGCCTCCAGGGCGAGGGGGATCGAGCCGCGGCGGGGGGACTCGTAGACGGGGGGGCCGGTGACACAGCTGATGCCGAGACCGAGGCAGAGGCCGATGAGGACCACGGTGGACCGGGCCTCTGTCAGCCCCTTGTGGTAGTGGTCCGGGGTCATGGCGGATCTCACCAACGACTTCTCCTGGTCCAGCTCCCGCGCCTCGAAGTTCGACAGCTGCCGGCTGGCCTACTGGTTTCACTACTACGGCTCGTGGGGTGGGTGGGAGCGCGGCGCGTCCGAGCGCACCCACGAGCTCTGGGTCCTCAAGAAGCTCACCGGCCGGCAGGCCTGGGCGGGCATCGGGGTCCACGACGCGATCGCCGAGGCCCTGGGGGTGGTCCAGCGGGGCGGCGAGCTGCCCCCGGCCGAGAAGGTCATCGGCGACCTCCACGAGAAGATGCGCGACGAGTTCAAGGGCTCCCGGGAGGGGGTCTACCGGAGGCGGAAGGCCCTCGGGCTGGTCGAGCACGAGTACGAGCTGCCCATCTCCAACGCCAAGTGGAAGGAGAACTGGGAGCGGGCGAAGGGCTCCCTCGAGGCCTTCTACGCCTCGCCCATCTGCGCCGAGATCTGTGCCACCCCGCCCGAGCGCTGGCTGCCCATCGACGCCCTGGACACCTTCGACTTCGAGGGCACCAGGGTCTACGTGGCCCCCGACTTCGCCTTCCGGGACGACCGGGACCGGCTGCGGATCCTCGACTGGAAGACCGGCCGGCCCCGCGAGAAGGACCACGAGCAGGTGCGCGGCTACGCCCTCTTCGCCGCCGATCGCTGGGGGGCCGAACCCGAGGAGCTGGCCGCCGAGCTGCACTACCTCGCCGAGGGGAAGGTCGAGGCGGTGACGGTCGATCTCGAGGCCATCGAGGCCTACAAGGTGCGCCTGCGCGAGTCCATCGCCGCCATGAAGGCGGTGCTCAAGGACCCCTCGAAGAACGAGGCGGACGAGGCCGATTTCCCGGCGGTTTCCGACTCGCGAGAGTGCCGCTGGTGCAACTTCCGGAGGCTCTGCCCCGGGGCCGTGGACTGAGGTCTCCCGGTTTCGGCTGCGAGCTGTGAGCAACCAGGCTCACGACGATGAAGAAGCGAGCCCGGCTCTCTTCTTCACCACGAGCCACCCATTTGCTCGTAGCTCAAAGCTCGTAGCTCACAGCCCCCTCCTCCGGAGGCCAGACGGCCTCCGGCGTGGGCACGGCACGGGCCCTCGATCGGAGCGCCTCAGCCGGAGACCTTCCAGTCCTCCGGCAGCTTGATCTCGTAGTGCAGCTCCACCGAGGCCTTCTTCCCGGGCTTCACGGTGGGAGTCCAGTTGATGAAGCCGCGGTGCTCGTCGAGCTCGTAGCCGGCGGTGGTCTTCTTCGCGTCGAGGATGACCTGGATGGCCTCCTCCTTGCTCACCGGGATCCGCTCGTGGATCTCCACCGGCAGGGCCTCCTTGGCCTGGCTCTCGATCTCCACCCGGTAGATCCGCTCCAGCTTGCGGGTGCTGCCCAGGAAGCCCGGGCTCTTGTCCCGCTCGCGCACGTCGATCCGCTCCAGGCGCAGGCGCTCGTCGAGGCCCAGGGAGACCTCGATGGGCTCGCCCGCCCCCCGGTACTCCAGGTCGGTGTCGCCCACGTAGGAGCCGCCCCGGTAGGTGTGCACCGTCCCGGCCAGCAGGGGGTAGGAGGCCGGGTTCTTCAGCCGGGCCACCTGGTAGACGAAGGGAGAGAGCTTGGGCACGGCCTTCAGGGCCGAGCTCGCGGCCGCCTCGATGCGGTCGACCGGGAACCAGTAGGGGCTGCCGTCGGCGCGCACCGTCACCTTCCGGGGGATGGTGAGGATGACCGACTGGCCCTTGTCGGCCAGCTCCGCGCTCGCCGGGCCGGCGCTGCCCGCCGGGCCGCCGGCCTGGAGCTGGTCGCGCTTCTCGGTGGCCTGCACCAGGACCCGCTCCTTGCCCACCTCGTAGCCGTCGACCCAGAGGATCGCGGGCATCGGCGCCCGGGCGCCCAGGCGGGGCTTGGCGGTGGAGAGCACCACCTGGGCGTCCTCCCAGTCCTCGCCCGAGCTCTGGGTCACGACCGCGCCCACGGTGAGCTCGGCCTGGCCCTTGCCGAGGGTCTTGCCCCCCGCGGCCGTGAAGCGCAGGTCGTACTCGGGGCGCCAGGAGGCGCCGCCGACCACGTAGGCCAGGCGCACCACGGGCTTGGCCTCCTTGCCGCAGTCCACCGCCACCGTGGCCTCGAGGGCCTCGGGGGCCTGGCGGGCCTGGAAGTGGTTGAGCCGCCGCTGGAGCAGGTCGCGCTGGCGCTGCTGCTCGCGGATCTTCCGGCCGAGCTCCACCCGGCGCATGGCCCCGTCGAGCTCCTCCTGCTTGAAGCCGTCGAGCACCGAGGCCCAGGTGCGGGTGTCGGCGGCGGTGCCCCGCAGGGCCTCGGCGAAGACCACCCGGAAGTAGTTGGCGTACTGCAGGTTGGTGGTCGCCCGGCTCTGGAGCCGGGAGATCTCCTGCTGGTGCACCTGCACCGCGTCGTCGATCGCCTGGATCTCGGCCTTGAGCTTGGCGACCCGCTCGTCGGCGTCCGCCTCGAGGGCGGTGATCCGGTGCGCCACCCCCAGGGCCTTGGCGCTGCCCGAGGCGGTGGCGCGCAGGGTGCGGGCGTCGAGGTGGGGCACCAGCTCGCCGAACTTCGCGACCGCGTTGCCCCCCTTGCAGGTGACGGTCTGCTTGCGCACGACCATCGCCCGGTCGGCGAAGACCACGACCCGCTCGACCGGAGCCGCGGCCGCCGAGGCCAGGGAGGGGGTGAAGAGGCCCAGCAGGAGGGCCAGGGCGGAGAGCTTCATCTCGTTCATTCGCATCGTTCCGTCCTCCTAGCGCTGGGTGAGCTGCCAGTCCTTCGGACGGCGGATGGAGTAGGTGAAGTCGATCTTCCGGGTCTCACCCGGCTTCAGGGTGAGCTCCCAGCGCAGGCGGCCCTTGGCGTCGGGGCCGTCGCTGACCTCGGGCTTCGAGGAGAGCAGCTTCACCTCGATGTCCTCGTTGTTGGTCTTGGGCAGCACGTCGTAGACGTGCACCGACACCGCGCGCTTCTTGTAGTTGCCCACCTCGATGTGCACGGCGTAGTCCGTGATCTCCTCCTTGGAGACCAGCCCCTCCGTGCGGGTCTTGGGGGCGACGTGGTGCTCGAGGCGGATGTCCTCGTCGGCGCCCAGCGGGAGGGCCAGCTCGCCGCCGGGGCCCGTGGTGTCGAGCGAGCCCTCACCGGCGAAGTCCCCGTCCACGAAGATGCTCATCTTCCCGGCGAGGATCGGCTGCTTGGTGGCGTTCTTCACCTTGGCGGTGAGGTAGGCGGTCTTCTGGATGGCCGGGGTCGCCTCGTAGAGGAGCTCCGCCTTCCAGGTGGCCATCGAGAGGGGCACCTTCAGCTTCTCGGGCCCGCTCTCCACCGAGGCGGTGGTGGGCGCCGGGAAGACGTAGTCGAAGCCGCCGGCCACCATCGCCGGCAGGGTGCGATCCCCGAAGGTGGGGCGCCGCCAGGCGTTGGGATCGTAGAGGGCCAGGCTGCTGCTCGAGGCGCCGGGGCCGCGGGCGAGGCTGCTGCGGGAGCTCAGGGAGACCGACTCGGCCTCGGCCAGCTCCCCGGCCACCTCGTAGTCGTCGAAGGCCATCGAGGGGGCGGCCGAGGGCCCGGCCTCGGCCTTGCTGCGCTTCGCCTTGTAGGAGGGCCGCGGGGCCGCCTGGGGCCGGCTCGGCGGGGGCGCCGGGGCCTCGGCGGGCATGTTCTGGTAGTAGTCGGGCGCCGGCGCGCCCCGGGAGGCCAGGCCGCCGACGCTGCCGGCGCCGATCCCGTAGCCGTAGCCCGCGCCGCCGGTGGGGGCGGCGGTGGCGATGCTGACCGTGGAGCCGAAGGTGCTGGCGAGGCCGGTGGGGCCGCTGGAGGCCAGGGTCCGCAGCTGGTTCAGGCGGGCGGCGAGCACCTCCCGCTCGACCCGGCGGTCGATGATGGCGCTGCTCGGCCGGGCCGGGGGCACCCGCAGGGCCACCGGGCGCGGCAGGGGCTGCTCCGGGCGAGGCTGCGGGATCATCTCGCGGTGCTCGCCGAGGGTCCAGGTGAGCAGCTCGGGGACCGCCAGGGTCTGGCCCGGGATGGCGGTCGAGAGGAAGAGATCGACCTCCGACCAGCTCTCGCCGGTGGTCTGCTGGACCAGCCCGGCGTAGGCCAGCTTCACGTTCCCCTCCTGGGGCGAGAAGTGGAGCTCGTAGGTCGGCCACCAGGCCGCCCCGGGCACGTCGTAGCTCAGGGTCAGGGTGGCCGAGGCCTTCGACCCGCTCTCGAGGATCGCCAGCACCTTCAGCCGCCGCAGGGAGGCCGCGCCCAGATCGTGCCGGCCGATCTCGGTCTGCACCTCCTGGATCTTCTTCGTCAGCTCCCGTCGCGCCGCCTCCTCCTTGCGCAGCTCCGCGTGGATCGCGTCCCGGCGGGCGTCGAGGAAGTCGAGGGAGGACTTCCAGACCGCCGGCTTCACCGTCGGGGCGGGCTTGCCCACCCGCTCGCTCTCCGGCACCGGCAGGGCCGGACCGACCGAGCCGAGGTAGGAGAGCTCCCGGTTCAGGGAGGTGACCCGGGCGTCGAGCTCGGCCTGGGTGTCGGCGAGCTTCTCCAGCTTCGAGAGCAGCGCCTCGACCTCGGGCAGGGTCATCCTCGCCTCCTCCACCGGCCGCGTCTCGACCCGGATCACCTTGCCGGCCGTGACGTCCACCCGCACCGAGGAGATCATCGCCGCGCCGGGGATGTCCGGAAGGGCCACGATCGAGGTGCCGGCGGGCAGGCTCAGGGAAGCCCGCCGCTGGACCCGGGCGCGGTCGGAGAAGACGGTGACGGCAGAGACGGGAGCGTCGAGGCTGCGGGCCGAGGCCTCCAGCTCCGGGCCCGCGGAGACGGCGGGCACGCTCGCCGCGACGAGCAGCAAGGGAAGTAGGTGCATCTCGGGAGATCCTCCGTGAGAATGAGCCGGTGCCCCCTTCTACGAAGACCCCGGCCCGGGGATCTAAACCCATTTCGGTCCCGACCCCCAGCCTCGGTGGGGCTCTTCTCGTGGGGCTCCTCCTCGCCTGCTCCCGCCCGACGGCGGCAGAAGCGCCGTCCCCGTCCACAGCCTCGCCGTCGGCCTCCGCCTCAACCTCCGCCTCAGCGGCCTCTCCCCTGCCCGCGCCACCATCGCCGGAGTTCGCTTCCGAAATTCGAGCCCTGACAGAGGCCGAGAAGCAGGCCATGAGGGGCGTCTCCTGGCACGAAGGCTGTCCCCTCCCCCTGGAGCAGCTCGCCCGCCTCGAGCTCTCCCACCACGGCTTCGACGGGGAGCCCCACACCGGCGTCCTGGTGGTCGACGCCGCCGAGGCGCAGCGGGTGGAGGGGATCTTCCGGGCCCTCTTCGAGGCCCGCTTCCCCATCCGCCGGATGGAGCCCATCGAGGCCTTCGGCGGGGACGACGACGCCAGCATGGCCGCCGACAACACCTCCGCCTTCAACTGCCGGCCGGTGGCCGGGAAGAAGACCTTCTCCCAGCACGCCTGGGGCCGGGCGATCGACCTGAACCCCCGCGAGAACCCCTACGTCCGGGGCGAGGACGTGCAGCCCCCCCGAGGGCGCGCCTTCCTGGATCGGGCGGCCGACCTGCCGGGCCTGCTGCGGGAGGGCGGCCCGGCGGTGCGAGCCTTCGAATCGGCGGGCTGGAAGTGGGGCGGGCGCTGGCGGCGCTCGAAGGACTACCAGCACTTCTCGGTCAACGGCCGCTGAAGTGCGTGCAAACGGATCCGGCCCGGACTATGGGTGAGGGCGATGAGACCGAGGTGGGCCGACAGGCAGTTCTCGCTGGAGTTCTATCCGCCGAACACTCCCAAGAGTGAGGCGGCCTTCCAGCGCGCCGTGAAGCGGCTGGAGCCGCTGCGGCCGGATCACGTCTCGGTGACCTTCGGCGCCGGGGGCAGCACCCGGGAGAAGACCTTCGCCGTGGTGGAGTGGCTGCAGGAGAACACCGACTTCGTCACCCTGCCCCATCTCTCCTGCCTGGGTACCCGCGACACCAGCATCGACCAGATCCTGCGGCGCTACCAGGACGCCGGGGTGAGCCGCATCGTCGCCCTGCGCGGCGATCTGCCCCCCGAGGGCGAGACGGTCCTGGAGGGCAGCTTCCGGCACGCCTCGGACCTGGTCGCCCACATCCGGGCCTTCGGCGGCTTCGAGATCTACGTGGCCTGCTACCCCGAGTTCCACCCGGAGGCGCCGACCCCCGGGGAGGACATGGAGCACTTCGCGGCCAAGGTCCGGGCGGGCGCCGACTACGCGATCACCCAGTACTTCTACGACAACGAGGCCTACTTCCGCTTCGTCGAGGACGTGCGGGCCCTGGGCGTGGAGATCCCGATCTACGTGGGCCTGATGCCGATGGTCAGCTTCGAGCAGATCGATCGCTTCTCCCGGGTCTGCGACGCGGGCATCCCCCTGTGGATCCGCAAGCGGATGGAGGCCTACGCGGACGACCCGGCCTCCCAGCGGGCGCTGGGCATCGACCTGGCCTCGCGCCAGGCCGAGCGGCTCCTCGAGCAGGGCTGCCCGGGGATCCACTTCTACACCCTCAACCGCGCGGCCCCGATCCTCCAGATCTGGGAGAACCTGGGCGTGATCCCGGACGCCGAGGGCTGAACGCAAAAGAGGCGGCCGGTGGGGACACCGACCGCCTCGAAGTGCTCTGCTCGAGTGAGCTCGAGATCAGCTGCCCGGGTTGGGGCTGAAGTCGGCGAGCTTGCCCTTGGTCTTCGCGAGATCGTCGGCGCCGTCCATGGCGTCCTTCTTCTCACTGCAGACCGGCCACTCCTCGATGCCCTCGTTCACGGCGTCGATGAGGTGCTGCGGCCAGCCGGTGGTGTCGGCATCGCCTGCGTCCTTCGCGCCCGAGAAGACGGCGTTCAGCTCGATGTAGGCCGCCTCGTCCTCGGGCACCGCGCTCTCCTCGTAGATCGCGTTGGTGGGGCACTCGGGCTCGCAGGCGCCACAGTCGATGCACTCGTCCGGATGAATCACCAGTGTGTTCTCACCCTCGTAGAAACAATCCACGGGGCAGACTGCAACGCAGTCGGTGTACTTACACTTCACACACGGGTCGCCAACGATGTAGGCCATTCTTGCCTCCTGTTGCGGTGATGCCTGGCTTCTAGCGCAGATGCGTACCAGGGGAAAGGCCCGATCGCCACCCGCCGCCGATCACTCCGCCAGAGGCGCAGCCAGCGCCGGCCAGGGGCGCTCCAGGAGGCTCTTGCAGGTCGTCCCAGCGGGCACCGGGACGAAGAGGAAGCGCCCCTGCAGGCGCTCGACGCGATCCGAGACCCCCCACTCCAGGCAGGAGGCCGAGGCCCCCAGCAGGGTCTGCACGACGCTCGTGCGCAGGACGCCCTCGAAGCGATCGCCGTCGAAGCGTCCCCGCGCCACCGACTCCGAGCGCTTGGTGATGTACATCTCGCCGGAGCAGAAGAAGCTCTCCACGTCGATGGTGACCCCCGGGTGGCCGTCGGCGTCGTAGTCCTTCTTCTGCCAGTCGGCGATCCAGGGCAGCGCCTGCAACCAACCCCCGCGCAGGCCGACGAACTCCACCGTCGCCATGGGCATGAAGTCGGGCTTCTTGGAGCGCATGCTCGTCTTCACCCCGGCGGTCTTCTGGAAGATCGAGCGACAGGGCTGCTGCTCGATCGTGAGGCTGTCGGGGCGCTCCACCGCGCGGGCGACCAGGAAGGTGTCCGAGCGGGTGGAGACGTCACCGACGATCGACACCTTCTTCTTTCCCCAGACCACCTGGTGGCCCGCCCAGTAGTGCACGATCTCGGTGGCCGGCGCGGGCTCCTTCGGAGGCGCCGCGGGCGCCGGCGCGGGGGCCGTGGGCTCCGGCTTCTTGATGACGGGCGGCTTCTTGGGCGGCGTCGGCGGATCGAGGGTACTCGCCGGGCCCGCCGAGGGAGGCACCGCGCGCACCGCTGGCGGCAGGGCCAGTGCGAAGAGCCCTGCAACGGTGACGACCACGAGCCGGGCCCCTCCCACACGCGTGTCCATCTGCGCCGCAGAGTAGCCCGGCCTTCGACCCGCGGGCCAGGGAAAGCATTGGTCATACCAACTGCGCAGCCTGTGAACGCTCACTCTCGTGCGACGCGGCGAGGAGGTGGACGATTCAAGCCCGAACGAAGAGGGCCCCACCGCTCACGCGATGGGGCCCGATGCTTCGCGACCTCCTGGAGGCCGGCCGAGCGCTAGCGGCGCCGGCGCAGCAGGAGCGCGCCGAGGGCCAGGAGGGTCAGGCCCATCAGGCTGGTCTTCTCACCCGCGGCGCTGGAGCAGCCCAGCGTCTTCGGCTGACCGTCGGCCACGATGATGGTCTTCCAGGTCGAGCGGGCGTTCAGCTCGCGGGTGACCCGGTCCTCCCAGACCGTCTCGGCGGTGAGCTCGATCTCGTAGTTGCCGGGCAGGTCGGGGGTGAAGTTCACGACCTTGTCGGCCAGGTAGTGGTACTCGAAGGGCGTCGAGAGGGTCACGGTCCCCTTCGGGTTCTCGACCACCGCGCGGGAGCCCTGGGGCGCGCTGGTCACGGTCCAGGTGTAGCGCACGGCCTCGTTGGTGCGGTTGGTGAAGA